>JANMJC010000074.1:0-9020 GCA_031371185.1 Paracoccaceae bacterium
CCAGGGTCAGAAACAACAGCCCGAAGCCGGTGATCGACAGCACGAGCGGTTGCCAGAACACGTCGCTGACATGTTCCTCCTTGTCCAGCGACAGGCTGGCCCCCTGATGCAGGCCCTGATTCCAGAACAGGACGGCGTAGCGCGACAAAAAGGCGAACACCGAGCCCACAAGGCACAGGACCGAGGTCAGGTCGGCCGCCGTGTCGGGGTCCTCAATGGCCTCCCACAGGGCGATATAGCCCAGATAGAACAGGAACAGGATCAGGAACGAGGTCAGCCGCGGGTCCCAGGCCCACCAGGTGCCCCACATCGGCTGGCCCCAGATCGCCCCGGTGACCAGCCCGATCAGCGTGAACACCAGCCCCACCGGGGCCGCCGCCTTGGCCGACAACGCGCTGACGTGATGACGCCGGATCAGCCAGATCAGCGAGGTGACCAGCATCATGAACCAGGCCGACACCGCCCAGAACGCGGCCGGAACATGGATGTAAAGGATCTTGACGGTCGAGCCCTGCTTGTAGTCGTCCGGGGTCAGGAAAAACCCCCAGATCAGCCCGGTGGCCAAGGCAAGCACCGTCAGCCCGGTGACCCAAGGCAGGACCCGTCCGGACAGGCGCATGAAGCGCACGGGGTTGGCATATTCCCAGATCGACATGGGCGTTCCTTAACCGGTTTGGACGGGCGCGTCACGGCCCCGCCCGGGGTGTATCACGACTTGTTCAGCGCAGGGATATCCGAATTGCCGCAGCCCCGGCAAAGGGCAGGATGGCCACAGAGCCCGCGCTGATCGCGGCCAGCAGCATCAGGGGGGTCGCCGGATCCAGGCCCGCCGCGCCGCGCCGCACCACCTCGGCGCCAAAGATCAAGGTGGGAACATACATCGGCAGCACCAGCAGCGACAGCAGCAGCCCCCCCCGCTTGACCCCCACCACAAGACCGGCGCCGAAGGCTCCGATGATGGACAGGGCCGGCGTTCCCAGGGCCAGCGACAGGACCAGCCAGACGAAGGCAGTGCCGGGAAGGTTCAGCATCACGCCCAGAACCGGGGAAATGGCGGTCAGCGGCAGCCCGGTAACCAGCCAGTGGGCGAGGGCCTTGATCGCCACCACCCCCTCCATCGGCAGGGGCGAGGTCGCCAGAAGGTCCAGCGAGCCGTCCTCGAAATCCAGCGCGAACAGGCGGTCCAACGACAACAGGCAGGCCAGAAGCGCGCCGACCCACAGGATGCCGGGCGCGATCCGGCCAAGGGTGGCGCCCTCGGGCCCCACGCCCAGGGGGACCAGCACCGCGACCAGAAGAAAGAACGCCAGAGCCAGGCCGAAACCGCCCCCCGCCCGCAGCGCCAGCGCCAGATCGCGCCCGAGAAGCGCCCTCATGCGAAAGCCTCGTCAAAGCCGCCGGGGGCCGGGGCGTTGTCTGCCGCGCGGTAGGTCGTCACGTCCAGCATCAGGGCTTCGGGCAGGTGCAGGTCAAGATGGGTGGCGATCACCGCCGCCCCGCCCTGCTTCAGATGCCCGCGCAGCATCGCCGCGAACAGCGCGACCGAGGCGGCGTCGAGTGAGACCGTCGGCTCGTCCAGCAACCACAGCCAGCGCCCGGTGACCAAAAGCCGCGCCAGCCCCAGACGGCGCTTTTGCCCGGCGGAAAGTTCGGCCGCCCGGCGGTTGGCCAGATGGGACAGGTTCATCTCGGCCATCGCCCGCGCCTGCCCGCCCTGCCCATGCACGGCGGCCCAGAAGGTCAGGTTCTCGGCCACGGTCAGCACCGATTTCACGCCCTCGGCATGGGCGGCATAGGTCTGGCTGTCGGGGGGCAGCGCCATCGTGCCGCCAAACACCGGTTGCAACCCGGCAAGGGTGCGCAGCAGCGTCGTCTTGCCCGACCCGTTGGCCCCGCGCAGGACCAGCGCCTGACCCGGACCGACCGACAGGTCAAGGCCGGACAGCAGGGCCACGCCGGCGCGTGCCACGGCAAGCTGACGGGTTTGCAGGACATGGTTGGACCAGCCGGCATTGGTCATGGGCGGCGCCGGAGCCTGGAGGGTTCACATCCCCAGGGCCCCTTGGTCAGGCCCGGGTCGCTTTGCCCCTTGGGGTGTTTCCGATCAGATGAAGGGGCAAGGCGCGCCATCAGGGCCGCGCGATCGGCAAGGCCACAAGGGCGACGCGACGGCCCTCGGACACCAGTTGGTTGAAGGCGCGGGCGGCCGAACGGGTGGACATCGGGTCAAGCCCGATCCCGGCGGCCTCGACGGCGTCGCGAAAGGCGCGCGGGGCCAGCGCAAGACTGGCGCCGCCGCCGAACAGCAACACGTCGATCCGCCCGGCCAGGGCCAGGGGCGTGGCACTGTCCGCCACACCGCCCCAGACCTGCGCGCCCCAGGGCGACACCAGCACCGGGCCGTGCAGCACAAAAGGACCGATGCGCAGATATCCCGGGCCGACGCTGTCGATCAGCTGCGCCGCGTCAAAGGCAAGGGGTGCAAAGCCCGGCCCGCGGGCCGTGTCAGGCGTCGATGTTGGCGAATTCATGGTCCGCCCCCTTCTTGATCTTGGGTTTGTCGCTGCGGTCCAGCCCGATGATCAGCACGATGTTCTTGGCGACATAGACCGAGGAATAGGTGCCCAGAACGATGCCAACGAAAATCGCAAAGGTGAAGCCGCGGATCACGTCGCCGCCAAAGATCATCATCGCCCCCACCGCGATCAGCGTGGTGACCGAGGTCATCAGCGTGTGCGACAGGGTCTCGTTGACCGACAGGTTCATCACGTCGCGCAGCGGCATGGTCTTGTACTTGACCAGATTCTCGCGCAGCCGGTCAAAGACCACCACCGTGTCGTTGATCGAATAGCCCAGGATGGTCAGCAGCGCCGCGATGATCGACAGATCGAACTTGATCTGGAACAGCGCGAAAATGCCCACGGTGATGAACACGTCGTGCAGCAGAGCCAGGACCCCGCCAAGCGCGAACTGCCATTCGAACCGCAGCCAGATATAGGCCATGATGCCCAGGCTGGTGACGATGACGGCGATGACCGAGGTCCAGATCAACTCTCCCGACACCTTGGGCCCGACCGATTCCACCGAGGTGACCTTCAGCGCCGGGTCCAGGGTCGTCAGCGCGGTCTTGACCTTGTCCAGCGTCTCGGGCGTCACGGCTTCCGCACCGTCCTGCGCCGAGATCTTGATGGAGGCGACATGCTGATCGTCACGGAACGAGGGGTCGAACACCTCGGTCACCGCGATTTCCCCGATCTTCAGCGTGTCCAGCGTGGCCCGGTAGGCCCCCACATCCACTGCTTGCGTGCTTTCGGTGCGCAGGGTCGTGCCACCCTGAAAGTCGATGCCGTAGTTCAGCCCGAAGATGCCCCAGAAGGCAAAGGCCAGCACCATCAGCGCCAGAGAGCCGCCAAAGGTCACCCACTGCCAGCGGAAGAAGTCGATGCTGGTGTGTTCCGGAGCCAGCCGCAGACGAAATGCCATGGGATCTGTCCTTATACGGTGATCGATTTGGGAAGGGCCCGGTTGAACCAGACCTGAATGATGATGCGCGTCACATAGATCGCCGTGAACACCGACGAGACGACGCCGATGCCAAGGATCACGCCAAAGCCCTTGACCGGGCCAGAGCCAAGCGTGAACAACACGATTGCGGTGATCAGCGTTGTCAGGTTAGCGTCGACAATGGCCGACAGCGCCCGTTCAAAGCCCAACTCGATCGCGCGCGCCGGGGTCTTGGCGATACGCAACTCTTCGCGGATCCTCTCGAAGATCAGCACATTGGCATCCACCGCCATGCCGATGGTCAGAACCAGACCGGCGATGCCCGGCAGCGTCAGCGTGCCCCCGATCATCGACAGGAAGCCGAAGATCAGCGCCATGTTGATCGACAGCGCGATCACGGCGAAGACCCCGAACAGCCCGTAGGACGCGACCATGAAGACCGAAACCGCGATCATTGCGATGATGGCCGCCTTCTTGCCCGCGTCGATCGAGTCCTGCCCCAACTCGGGGCCCACGGTCTTTTCCTCCAGAAACTGCATCTCGGCGGGCAAGGCCCCCGCCCGCAGCAGAACCGCCAGCTTGGTCGATTCCTCAAGGCTGAAATTGCCGGTGATGATGCCCGATCCGCCCGCGATATGGCTTTGGATGGTGGGGGCCGAAATCACCTTGTCGTCCAGCACGATGGCAAAGGGCTCGCCGATATGGGCGGCCGTATAGTCCCCGAACTTCCGCGCGCCCGAGGGGTTGAAGCGGAAATTGACCGCCGGGCGGTTGTTCTGGTCGAAAGAGGGCTGCGCGTCGGTCAGATCCTCGCCGGTCACGACCGGCACATCATCGACAACGTAATAGACGCCTTCCTTTTCGGCGTCGGGCAGCACGATCTGCCCCGGCCCGGTCAGCGCGTCCGAGGACGAGGCGACATTGACCACCTGATTGAAGGTCAGCTTGGCCGTGGTGCCGATGATGTCCTTCAACTCTTGCGCCGACCCCAGACCCGGCACCTCGATCAGGATGCGGTCCGCGCCCTGCCGCAGGATCGTCGGTTCGCGGGTGCCCGCCTCGTCGACCCGGCGGCGGATGATTTCCAGCGACTGCTGCACGGTCCGGCTGTCAGTGGCCTTCTTTTCGGCATCCGAAAGCCGCACGGTGATCACACCGTCCTGTCCGGTCACCTCATAGTCGACCGACCCCGCGCCGGTCAGCGAGGCGACGGGCGTGGCAAGCGCCTTGACCGCCGCGACCCCGGCCTCCAGACCCTCGGGCTTGGACAGGCTGATCCGCAGGATGTCGGGGTCCGACGTTTCGCGCCGCACCGGGCCGACCTGATCGCGCACCTCTTTCAGCGCGTCGCGGGCTTCGGGCCAGAAACCGTCCATCCGCTGCTTGTAGACGTCCGAGACCTTGACCTCGGCCAGCAACTGCGCGCCGCCGCGCAGGTCCAGCCCCAGATTGACCAGACCCGAGGGCAGGGCCTGCGGCCAACCGGCCAGCGCCGCCGCGGCCTGTGGCGTGGTGACGCCGGTTGCCGCGATTTCCTTGGCCGCGTCGTTATGCGCCTCGACCTTGGCGTAAAAGGCGTTGGGCGCGGCGTAAACCAGGCCAAAGCCCACCACGACCAGGATCAGCAATCGCTTCCACAGCGGCATATCCAGCATGTCAGATTACTCTTTGGCCGCAGCGGGTTCCGTCTTGGACACGACCTGGCTGATCGTCGTGCGGACCACCTTCACCTTGACGCCCTCGGCAATCTCGACCTCGACCACGCCGTCTTCGGCCACCTTGGACACCTTGCCCATGATCCCGCCCGAGGTGATCACCTGATCGCCGCGACGCAGCGCGTCGACCATGGCCTTGTGTTGCTTGGCCTTCTTCTGCTGCGGGCGGATCAGGATGAAATACATGATCCCGAACACCAGCACGAGCGGCATGATGTTGGTGATAAGGGCCGCCCCCCCCGAGGCACCGGTTGCGGATTGGGCATAAGCGGCAGTTGCGAACATGTCTTACCTCATTGTTGGCCGGTTTCGGGGCCTGCACCCCCGGTCATTTCGGCGGGCACCCTATATGCGGGCCTTGGGATAGGCAAGCGGCGCTCCCGCTGATCTGGGGTGTCAGTCAAAGCTGCGCAAGACCGGAGATGAGGGTCGCAACCCGTAGGTCGGGCGAAAGCCCGACACTCGCGCCCGCCCCCGACTCTCGCGCCCGCCGTAGCCGCAGGCTCACACGAAGTTGCGCAGAACCGGCAGCCGTTGCAGGATCAAGGTCAGCCCCCAGCACAGCACGAAGGCGAAGACGGCGGCGAAACTGCGGTTGACATCCACGCCGAAGATCTTGAACGCCACCAGCATGGCAGCGGGGTGCAACAGGTAAATCCCGAAGGCCGCCCCGGCCAGCGTGGTGGGCCAGGTGCCTTTCAGGTTCCAGCGCCACAGAGCCTCGAACACCAGGGCCACCAGCAGCATCTGCACCGAGGCGAACTCGGGCTTCAGCAGATACAGCGGCACCGACACCAGCATCGCCGCGCCAAGCGCCATCCCGGGCTGGCCAAGGCGGTGCGCCAGGGCCGCAATGGCGCCGTAGGCGAACAGGGGCAGCGAAAAGAACCATTGCGGAAAGGGTTGGTGGAACAGGCCGACGTCGATGAACCAGCCCGCGACGCCGACCTGCGCGTGCATCCAGCCCAGGGGCAGCGACACGGTCACCAGCACCGCACAGGCCACGAACAGATCACGCGGCGTCCTGACCGACAGCGACAGGATCGGGATCAAGGGCAGGGTCAGGATCACAAAGGGCAGAAACCACAGGTGGATCGACGGGCCGATGAAAAAGGTCATCGGGTCGGACAGGATCACAAAGGGCTCGTCCGAGACAATCTCGTGGATCACCCGGTAGACGGCGCACCAGAACAGCCAGGGCAGGGCGATGCGCCTGGCCCGCGCCAGCCAGAAGTTCTGGCCGTCCTGCCTGTCGCTCGAGCGTTCGAACGACCCGATGGCAAGAAACGAGGTCAGAACCAGAAACAACGCCAGCGCCAGATAGCCGATGTCGGCAAAGGGCGCGCGGGCATGGTCCCACACGATGCCGAAACAGGCGACGAACCGGGCCAGATCCAGCGACCTTCGGTATCCTTCCTTGACCTGATCGCCCATGGTCGGACGCTCCTTGTCGGGTGCTGCCTCTTTGCCCTTACGTCTTCCTGCGGTCTTGACCAACCACTTGTTTGGAAACGAAGTGTTTCAGAGCGACGGGAAGCCGCAGCGGTTTTGCGAAAGGCGGCGGCCAAGGGCGGCCGAGAAGACGCAAACTCCGGGGCCAGCCTGTTGTTTTTGGTATGTTTTCCGAAACCTCGCGCCCCGGACGCCCCCCCTTTCGCCTTGCCGTCAAATCGGGCATAACCCTGTCCGATCCCCTGCAGGAGCCTGACCATGCACGATATCCGCGCCATCCGCGAAAATCCCGCCGCTTTCGACGCGGCCCTTTCCCGTCGTGGCCTGCCCGGATTGTCATCGCAGGTCCTGACGCTGGACGAGGCCCGCCGCGCCTGCATTCTGGCCTCCGAAACCGCGCAAGCCGCCCAGAACGCCGCCTCCAAAGCGGCGGGCGCCGCCAAGGGGCGCGGCGACGAGGCCGGATTTCAACGCCTGCGCGCCGAAGTGGCCGAGAAGAAAGACGAAATCGCCCGCCTGAACGCCGAGGCCGAGGCCCAGGACGCCCGCCTGAAAGCCACGCTGGAGATGGTGCCGAACCTGCCGCTGGAACAGGTCCCCTTTGGCCGCGACGAGGCCGACAACCTCGAGATCCGCCGCTTTGGCACCCTGCGCAATTTCGACTTTGCCCCCAAAGAGCACTTTGAAATTGCCGGGGTCGCGGCCCAGATGGATTTTGCCCGGGCCGCCAAGCTGTCGGGCAGCCGCTTCGTGGTCTTGCAGGGTGCTGTGGTGCGCCTGCACCGCGCCCTGGGGCAATTCATGCTGGACACCCATGTGAACGAGCATGGCTTGCGGGAAACCTGGACCCCGGTTCTGGTGAAGTCCGAAACCATGTATGGCACAGGCAACCTGCCCAAGTTCGCCGAAGACAGCTATCAGACCACCAACGGCTGGTGGCTGGTGCCCACAGCCGAAGTTCCGCTGACCAATCTGGTCGCGGGCGAGATCACCGACGAGGCCGCCCTGCCGATCCGCATGACCGCGCTGACGCAATGCTTCCGCTCTGAAGCGGGGTCGTCAGGCAAGGACACCACTGGCATGCTGCGCCAGCACCAGTTCGAAAAGGTCGAGATGGTGACGATCTGCACGCCCGAAACCGCGCTGGCCGAACATGACCGGATGACCGACTGCGCCGAGGCGATCCTGCAAAAGCTGGGCGTGCCCTATCGCACCATCGTGCTGTGCACCGGCGACATGGGCTTTGGCAGCCAGAAAACCCATGACATCGAGGCCTGGCTGCCCGGTCAGGGCAAATACCGCGAGATCTCGTCGGTCTCGACCTGCGGTCAGTTTCAAGGCCGCCGGATGAACGCGCGCTATCGCCCGGCAGGTGGTGGCAAGCCGGACTTTGTGGCGACGCTGAACGGGTCGGGACTGGCGGTGGGGCGCTGTCTGATCGCGGTTCTGGAAAACGGCCAGCAGGCCGACGGGTCGGTTGATCTGCCCGCAGTCCTGTCGCCCTATCTGGGGGGCAAGACCCGGATCACGGCCACGGGCGATCTGGCCTGACGGCCCCCGGGGATATCCGGAACCGCGCCCGTCGAAGGAAAATTTTGCCCGCGGCTGCATCCGATCGGACCCCGCGCGCGTAGTATCATCATGAACAAGCACATCCTCGCCCCCGCCCTCTTGCTGGTCCTGACCCTGACCTTTCTGGCAGCCCCTGCCCTGACCCCGCCGTTCCGGGGCTATCTGCCCGGGCAGATGCCGGTCGACATCGGGCGCGCCGCGATCCAGCCTGCGGGCTATGCCTTTTCAATCTGGGGAGTGATTTACCTTTGGTTGATCGCCCACGCCCTGTTCGGCCTGTTCCGGCGGCAGGGCGATGCCCTGTGGGCAGCCCCGCGCCTGCCCCTGATGCTGGCCGTGGCCCTGGGAACGGTCTGGCTGGCCATCGCGTCGAACTGGCCGGTCGCGGCGACCGTTGCCATCGCGGTCATGGCCGCCGGGGCGGTCACGGCCTTTCTGCGCGCCGATCCGGTTCAGGACCGCTGGTTGCTGGTGGCGCCGCTGTCGATGTTCGCGGGTTGGCTGACGGCGGCCACGCTGGTGTCTTTGGGCGTCGTGCTGGCGGGGTATGGCTGGCTGTCGAACCAGGGTTCGGCCTACGCCATGCTGGCGGTCGCATTGGTTTTGGGGCTGATCGTGCAATCACGGCAGCCAACCATGCCGATTTACGGCGCCACGCTGGTCTGGGCGTTGATCGCGGTCTACCGGGTGAACGCCGCTGATCTGCCAAGCGTCGCCTTGGCCGCTGCGGCAACGGCGGGTGCTGTGGGCCTTGGCAGTCTGGGCCTGTGGTGGGCC
>JANMJC010000077.1:0-10837 GCA_031371185.1 Paracoccaceae bacterium
CTCGGCCCCGGGAGCCGGACCGCCGAACAGGGCGTCAAGGCAGGGGCCGATGTAAGCCGCCTCGTTGGACGCGGGGATGATGACGGAAAGCATCAGGGGCGGCCTTCCTTTGGCGGGGCGTGGAGGCGGCTGGCGGCGACGGTGTCCCTGGCCCTGCGTCCGGGCGGGGCTGACGGAGTGCCAAGGCGGGGGCCGATACGGGCGGGGGTGATGACGGTGAGCATCAGGTGCGGCCTATCGGGGGCGCTTCGTGGAGGCGGCTGGCTCGGGCGGTGTCCTGGGCCCTGCGCCCGGGCGGGGCCGACGGGGTGCCACGGCGGGGGCCGATTTGGGCGGGGATGGACGCGGGGGTGACGGCGGAAAACCTCGGGCGCGACCTCAGCATGTGCCGCAGCGGGACGCGAGCGCTTTCCAGCGCGGGTTGTCATCGCCCAGATGACGCAAGGCGCCCCAGGACCCCCATTTGCCGGGGTGGTAGGTGTCGACGAAGGCGTTGAAGGGCGCGTCGGACAGCATCGACCAGCCCGACAGCAACTGGTCATACAGCGCGCCCATTTCAGGCGCATAGTTCAGCGCGGTGAAAAAGGCAGTCAGGTCGGGGTCATCCACCATCGGCCCATAGCCCACGACATGGCTGCCTCCTTCGTACATCATCAGGCGCAGACCCCGGTCGGCGGCGACCGAGGCCTGATAGGGCAGGGTGTTGCCCAGAAGCTGGGTCAGGGTGTCTTCGGGGTCGCCACTTTCCGCGCCGCTTTGCAATTCGGCGGCGGCGCGCGCGAAGGCTTTGGCATAGGGATGTGCCGGGTCTGCGGCGGCACTTTCGGCCAGCCATTGGCGCACCATCGGGGCCTTGGCCTCGGAACCCAGGAGGGCAGCGAAATAGCCGGTGACGGCATAGGCGTCAAAGGACAGGACCGGCGGCGGCAGGCCCTCGGCCACGGCAAGCGGGGCATCCAGGATCGGGATCTCGGTTCCCTTGGCGCCGGTCTGGGTGGCGATGACGGTCACAAGCCGGGACTTGGCGTCGGGGCCGAAGACCTCGCGCCAGATCCCGGCCATCCGGGCGGCGCGCAGCCCGTAGAATTGCAGCCAGGTGCCGTCCTGACCCCAACGCTTCTTGCCCTCGGCCTCGGCCCAGGTGGCTTGGGCAAACTGCCAGTTCCACACCTCGTTGGAAAATTCCACATGGGCGCGCAGGCCGGGGTCAAGACCATCATGGACCGCTGTCGCCAGATCGAGGATCAGCGCATCGCTGGCCAGATGCGGGACGGTGAACCACGGATCGGCCCGCAGGCGGTTGGCAAGCGCGATCTGAACCTCGATCGGCACACCGCGCGGCGTGGCATAGGTATGGTCGCCTGGCAGCGGCCGGTCGGCGGCCTCTGCCAGGGGCGAATTGTTGGTGGCCTGCCAGTCCATGAACCGCACCAGCCGCGCCCCCGAAAGCCGGAACAGGAAATCGGGGTTGAACACCTCGCCCGAGGCGAGAAGGGCGGCGCGGTCCTGACGGACCACGACGATGTTGCGGATCGGGTCGGCGGGGTCGAGGGAGGTCAGCGACAGCACGACCGAGCCATCGCCCGGGGTGAAATCGAAGGCGGCGCGCTGCGGCTGTTGGTCAACGACCTGCGCCCGTCCCTCCAGCGCAAGACTGCCCTGCCCGTCCCAGGTCACATCATAGCGGCCGGCGGCGCCTGCAGCCTCGGCGGACAGATCGGTCAGCACAAGGGTCGAGATCGCGGTTGCGCCGGGAGGCAGCGACAGCGGCCAGCCATGGCTGTCCAGCAGGCCAAGCGCGCGCAGGTCGGCTTCTTCCCATCCGCCATACTGGCCGGGCTTGTGGGCGACCCAGGGGCGGGCGGATTTCATCAGGTCCAGAAACGGAAGCTGCATCGACCAGTCGTTGACCCCGGCAAGGCCGAAGCCAAGGTTCGGGTTGGTGATCGGGGTCAGCCCGGGCGGCAGGGGTGGCGAGACCAAGGGCCGGGCTGCGGGGGCGGTTGCAGGTTCGGGCGCGGATTGCTCTGCCTGACTCTGGGGGGCTGATGTTGGACCGGGTAAGAGAAGGGCTGGCAGCGGCGTGGTCGCGGCCTTTTGGGCAAGGTCCTGCAAGACGGCAGCCAATTCGGGCGAGATCACCGAATCGCGCGTCAGCCAAGTGCGCGTCAGCTTTGGTGGCAGTCCTTGCGGGCTTTGCCCGGTCAGCACGGCGGCATGGACGAGGGCGACAAAATACAGCCCCTTGCCCGAAAGGTGGCTGTCATCCGTCAGAAATTCGCGCATCGAGGTGGCATCGGGCACCTCGCCCGCTTCGATGGCCTGCGACAGCATCGCCATGGCCTGCCCCGCCGGGATCAGCCCGATCGGCGCGCCACTTTGGGCCACAGCCGACATGATGGCTGTCTGCCACAGCGGCAGATCAGCGGCGATGGCGGCGCGCCATTCCGGCTCGGACCCGGCCAGGGGGGGCCAGGTTTCGTACAGGTAAATCCTTGTGTCGGGGTTGGCCAAAATGGCGGCGCGGGCAAAGTTGACCAGTGCGGGCACGGTCAGGCCGGCCGCCATCTGATCGGCGATCGGCTGCGCCTCGGTCAGAACCAGCGCTCGGGTCAACCCCAGGGCCAGTTCGGTGCGGGCGTTCACGCCTTCGGCCTGGTCGGCGTGATCCCAGTTGTAGGCCAGCGACGCGCCGTTGATGATCTGCGACTGCACCACCGAGGGACCGGTCAGCCGGTCAAGCGCTCCTTCGACCAGCGGCGGCAGGTTCGGGCCGATCAGGCTGTGGCCGACAAAAAGCACATCGGCAAGAAAGGACAAAAGCGACATGTGAACCCTCGGTTTGGGACAAGGTACTGAAAGGCGCGTTCGGTTGGAACGGGATTTTTGGGCGGCGAGGGATTTGAGTGGGGCAGCGTTCTCGGTTCAGTTCGGGAGGAGAGGTGCAATCCGTTCGGGAACGGCTTTGGCCCCCCACCCCAGCCCTTCCTCCATGGCGGGAGGAGGGAGGCGCGGGATGGACGGGGGAGGCTATGTTGCTGGCCGGAGAGGGCCCGTGGCAGGATGACCGGAGGTCGGTGGCAAGATCGGCGGCTGTGAACAGGGCGCTTTGGCGCGGGGCTTTTGGCGGTGGCCCTCCCACCCCAGCCCTCCCCCACCCACGGAGGGGGGAGGGAGGCGCGAGATGGACGGGGGGGCGTCGGGGGGGAAGTGTGACACGTTGGGGAGGGAAGGGATTTTGGGGTGGGCGGTATCGGGTGGCGCGCCCGGGCGGGATCCGCCTGGCGGGACGAGGGCCGGGAGGTTGCCCGGCCGGATCAGCCTTGGGGTCACAGGCATCCTGTCACAGAATGTTCGGATGACAGCGCGGGGTCGGGCGGCTATGCTTGGTTCCGGAACGACCCGGAACCGGGCGCTTGAACAGGCGAGTGACGACCTCCATGGCCGCTGAGACGACACGACCAGGCGGCATGAGCCTTGGCATCCGCTGGGCGCTTTGGCATGCGTCCAAGGTGCCCGCCCCGACCGGTTTTGTCAGCCAGCCCGAACCGCGCACCATCGGGCACTACAACCGGGGCCGTCAGATGGTGGCGGGCAATTTCATGTTCGCGGGCCATCTGGTCGAGGCGCCGGGAACCGCCATCTGGGACATCCGGGCCCCCGACCCGGCCTTTGCCCGCGAGGCCCACGGCTTTGCCTGGCTGGACGATCTGGCGGCCTTTGGTGATTCTGCGGCGCGGCTGCGCGCGCAGGACTGGACCTATGACTGGATCGCGCGCTTCGGGCGCGGGCGGGGGGCCGGCTGGACGCCCGATCTGACCGCGCGGCGCATGATCCGCTGGATCAACCACGCCTTCTTTCTGATGTCGGGGCGCAGTGCCGCGCAGACCAGCGGATATTTCCGGCTGCTGACGACGCAGACAGTCTATCTGTCGCGGGCCTGGCGCCACGCGGCCCCCGGTCTTCCCCGATTCGAGGCGCTGACCGGCATGATCTGCGCCGGGCTGGCCCTGCAGGGGATGGCCGCTCATGTGCCCGCCGCCGTGGCCGCCCTTGCCGCCGACTGCGCGACCGAGATCGACGAGCAGGGCGGTCTGCCCACCCGCAATCCCGAAGAATTGCTGGAGGTTTTCACCCTGTTGACCTGGGCCGCAGCGGCCCTGTCCGAGGCCGGGCACACCCCGCCGCCTGCGGTTCAGGCGGCGATGGAGCGGATTGCGCCGACGCTGCGCGCGCTGCGTCATGCCGACGGCGGGCTGGCGCGGTTTCATGGCGGGGGGCGCGGGCTGGAGGGCCGGCTGGACCATGCGCTTGCGACGGCGGGGGTCCGCGCTCTGGCCGGGGTGGGGCTGTCGATGGGGTTTGCGCGGCTGCAAGGCGGGCGCACCTCGGTGATCGTCGATGCGGCAAGCCCGCCCGGCGTGCGGGCCGGGCGCAACGCCCATGCGTCGACCTGCGCCTTCGAGCTGACCTCGGGGCGGCGTCCGGTGGTGGTGTCCTGCGGATCGGGCGCGCCCTTTGGCGGGGACTGGCGGCAGGCCGGCCGGGCGACGGCCAGCCATTCGACCCTGGCGGTCGATGGCTATTCCAGTTCGCGCTTTGCCCGCGACGAGGTGACCACCTTTCGCGAAACCGCCCGCGTGACCACCGCGCGGCTGTTGCCCGCCGAAGACGGCATGGGGCTGCATCTGGCGCATGACGGCTGGGCGCAGACCCACGGCCTCAGCCATGTGCGCGACCTGTTTCTGGCCCATGACGGGCGGCGCCTGTCGGGCATCGACAAGCTTGCCAGCCTGACCACCGCCGAAAAGCGCCGCTTTGAGGGCCTTATCCAGGATGGCCGGTTGGACGGCGTGGCGTTCGATCTGCGCTTTCATCTGCACCCGGATGTCGATGCGCGGCTGGACATGGGCGGGGCGGCGGTGTCGCTGGCCCTGAAAAGCGGCGAAATCTGGGTGTTTCGCCATGACGGGGCGGGGAAACTTTCCCTTGACCCTTCGGTCTATCTGGAACGTGCGCGGCTGCGGCCCCGCCCGACCCGGCAGATCGTTCTTTCCGGGCTGGCGGTTGATTTTGAAACGCGGTTGGGCTGGACCTTGGCGAAGGCACAGGATACTCCGCTGGCCATCCGCGATCTGGCCTCCGAAGAGATGCCGGTTCCGGTCTGACCTTTCGTCAAAGGACCCGGGCATGGCCAATCTTGTTCCCATCGGACGCGCGTTGATCTCGGTTTCTGACAAGGGCGGCTTGCTGGAACTGGCCCGCGGGCTGGCGGCCCGGGGGGTTGAACTGATCTCGACCGGGGGCACCAGCCTGATGCTGCGCACCGCCGGACTGAAGGTGCGCGATGTGGCCGAGGTGACCGGATACCCCGAAATGATGGACGGCCGGGTGAAAACCCTGCATCCGGCAATTCACGGCGGCCTGTTGGCGCTGCGCGACGATGACGAGCATCTGGTGGCCATGGCCGCCCATGGCATCGAGCCGATCGACCTGCTGATCGTCAACCTCTACCCCTTCGAGGCGACGGTGGCCAAGGGGGCCGACCCCGCCACCTGCATCGAGAATATCGACATCGGCGGCCCGGCGATGATCCGGGCGGGCGCCAAGAACCATGGCTTTGTCGCCGTGGTGACTGACCCTGCGGATTACGACGGGCTTCTGGCCGAGATGTCGGCGCAGGACGGGGCCACGCGCGCCAGCTATCGCCAGAAACTGGCTCAGGCGGCCTTTGCCCGCACGGCGGCCTATGACGTGGCGGTGTCGACCTGGATGGCGGGGGCGATGAAGGTTGACATGCCGCGCCACCGCGCCTTTGCCGGAAAGCTGGCGCAAAGCCTGCGCTACGGCGAAAACCCGCACCAGAGGGCGGCGTTTTACACCGATGGTTCGGGGCGTCAGGGGGTGGCGACGGCGCGACAATGGCAGGGCAAGGAGATGTCGTACAACAACATCAACGACACCGATGCGGCCTTTGAACTGGTGGCCGAATTTGACCCTGCGGACAGGGCCGCCGTGGCGATCATCAAGCATGCCAATCCCTGCGGCGTGGCGCTTGGCGCGACGCTGAGCGAGGCCTACGGGCGCGCCTTCGACTGCGACCGCACCAGCGCCTTTGGCGGGATCATCGCGCTGAACCGGGCGCTGGACGCCGAGACGGCCGACGAGATCTCCAGACTGTTCACCGAGGTGGTGATTGCACCCGGGGCGAGTGATGACGCCCGCGCGATCTTTGCCGCCAAGAAGAACCTGCGGCTGCTGACGACCACGGTCCTGCCCGACCCGCGCACCGGGGGGCTGGCCTATCGGCAGGTGGCGGGCGGCTTTCTGGTGCAGGACCGCGACAATGGCAGGCTGGTTCGGTCCGATCTTCGGGTTGTGACGCAGCGCGCACCGACCGAGGCGGAAATGGCCGATCTGCTGTTTGCCTGGAAAGTGGCCAAGCATGTGAAATCAAACGCCATCGTCTATGTGAAAGA
This sequence comes from Paracoccaceae bacterium, assembly GCA_031371185.1. GTDB lineage: Bacteria > Pseudomonadota > Alphaproteobacteria > Rhodobacterales > Rhodobacteraceae > CAIYZT01. The sequence continues at coordinate 6,480 of JANMJC010000077.1, forward strand.
CGGGGCCACGGTGGGGGTGGGGGCGGGCCAGATGAGCCGGATCGACAGCACGAGAATCGCCGCGCGCAAGGCCGCCGACATGGGGGCGGCCCTGGGGTTGGCGCAAAGCCCCGCGATCGGGTCGGTCGTGGCGTCGGATGCGTTCTTTCCCTTTGCAGACGGGTTGCTGGCGGCGGCAGAAGCCGGGGCGGTGGCCGTGATTCAGCCCGGCGGGTCGATGCGCGATGACGAGGTGATTGAGGCGGCGGACAGGGCGGGGCTGGCGATGGTGTTCACCGGGCAACGGCACTTCCGGCACTAGGGCGGGCGGTCCCGACCCCGGCCCCGGCGCGGGGGTTTCCTTCCCCCGGGGCCCGTGTTTTCCTGCAAGAAACGCAAGCTTTCCCGGGGGAATGCTTGTGCCGGAATGAAAGGGCAAGATATGCGGTCAATGGCACTTTGGGCGACGCTGATCTTCGCCTTGGACCAGATCAGCAAATGGGCCGTGGTCCATCGGCTGAACCTCAAGGAAATCGGGGAATATGACCTGTTCCCGCCATTTCTGGTCTTTCGCATGGCGTGGAATCGCGGGGTGAATTTTGGGCTTCTGTCGAATGATGCGCAGGTCACGCGGTGGGGCCTGATTGCCCTGGCGCTCGCCATCTCGGTCTGGGTGGTGCTGTGGGTGCGGCGCGAGGGCGGCGTCTGGACCGAGTGTTTTGCCGGGCTTCTGATCGGCGGCGCCCTGGGCAATGTCGTTGACCGGGTGATCTATGGCGCGGTGGCGGATTTTCTGAACATGTCGTGCTGCGGCATCGACAACCCCTACAGTTTCAATGTAGCCGACATCTCGATTTTTGTGGGGGCACTGGGTCTGGTCTTCTTTGCCAGCCCGCGCGGAAAGACCCCGTGACGCGGGCCGGTTGATGCGCTAAGACGGGGCGCAAGGGCCAAAGACAGGGCCAGACGGAGGCGGAGATGACGGCGATATGGGCGATCCGGGGCGCGGCGTTGGCGACGGCAGTCGCGCTGGCCGGATGTTCCGCCTCGAATGCTCCGCCACAGCTGATGAACCTGCGCTCGGCCACGGCGGGGCCGGATGAATTCGGCATCCTGCCGCCCAAGTCCCTGGAAATGCCCGAAGATATCGCTTCGTTGCCACAGCCGACGCCGGGCGGCTCCAATCTGACCGACCAGAACCCGCGCGCCGATGCAATCCTGGCCCTGGGCGGCACTCCCCGCGCCAGTGACGGCGGTGTTCCGGCCAGCGATGCGGCCCTGATCAACCGGGCGGCGCGCTTTGGCGTTCTTGCCGATATCCGCGCCCTTCTGGCCGCCGAAGACCTGGCATGGCGGAAACGCAACAAGGGTCGCCCGCTGGAGCAGTTGTTCAACGTCAACGTCTACTTCGACGCCTATCGCCGCATGATGCTGGACCAGCAGGCCGAACTGGAAAAGTGGCGGCTGGCCGGGGTCGCGACCCCTTCGGCGCCGCCGCGACTGGACGGCGAATAACGCCCGCCTCGCCGCCGGTCACAACTGTGACACCGCCGTCGGCGCAGGCTTGCCTTGGGTGGACAAAGGACTACCCTTTCGCTGCAAAGTTGTGAGGATTTTCATGCGCGCCTTGTGTCGGACTGCCGTTGCTGTCGCCTTCCTGTTTCCCGGCTTCGCCGCTCCGGGGTTTGCTACCGAGGTCAGCGAATTTGTTCTGGCCAACGGGCTGCAGGGCGTGGTGATCGAAGATCACCGCGCGCCGGTTGTTGTGCATATGGTGTGGTACCGCATCGGCGCGGCAGACGAAGCGCCGGGTCGGTCGGGTGTCGCGCATTTTCTGGAACACCTGATGTTTCAGGGCAGCGAGAATCTGGCCCCCGGCGAATTGTCCGCCACGGTCGAGGCGACGGGGGGCAGCGACAACGCCTTTACCTCGTGGGATTATACCGCCTATTTCCAACGGGTTGCAGCCGATCAACTGCCGCGCATGATGCAGATGGAGGCCGACCGCATGGTGGGCCTGAAGCTGACCGAAGAGGATGTCGCGACCGAGCGCGACGTGATCATCCAGGAACGCGCCCAACGCACCGACAGCGAACCCTCGGCCCTGCTGCGCGAACAGATGGGGGCGGCGCAGTACATGAACCATCCCTATGGCCGCCCGGTGATCGGCTGGAAACACGAGATGGAGGCGCTGACCCGCGAGACGGCCGTTGAATTTTACAAGGCCAACTACGCCCCCAACAACGCCATCCTTGTGGTGGCGGGCGATGTGGACCCCGAAAAGGTGAAGGCGCTGGCAGAGCAATACTATGGCGGGCTTGCGCCGTCACAGGTCATCGTGCCGCGCCTGCGCCCCTCCGAGCCGCCGCAACTGGCCGAGCGGCGGATCGCCATGGTCGACGAACGGGTGTCCGAACCGCTGCTGACGCGCAGCTACCTTGCCCCCGAGCGCAACCCGGGGGACCAGCGCAAGGCTGCGGCGGTGTCGCTTTTGGCCGAACTCTTGGGCGGCAACCCGACAACCTCGGTGCTGGCACGGGCCTTGCAGTTTGACGCGCAGGTCGCGGTCTATTCCGGGGCGGGCTATGACGGCACCACGATCGACCCCTCGACCCTGACGATCACGGTGGTGCCCCTGCCGGGGGTCGGCCTGCCAAAGGCCGAGGCCGAACTGGACCGGGTTCTGGCCGACTTTCTGGCCATGGGCGTCGATACGGCCGAGTTGACGCGGATAAAGGCGCAGGTGCGGGCGGCGGACATCTATGCAAGCGATGACACCGAAGGACTGGCGCAGAGTTACGGCGAGGCGCTGACCGTGGGGCTGAGCGTGCAGGATGTGCAAGACTGGCCGGGGCTGTTGCAGCAGATCACCGCGGACGAGGTGATGGCGGCGGCGCGCGAGGTTCTGGTCACGCAAACCTCGGTGACGGGATGGTTGACCGCACAGGAGGTTGCACGATGAACGGCGATATCCCCAAACGCTCATCGAGCCTTTCGGCACTCTTCGCGGTCACGCGAAACCTTGGGAAAGCCGCGCGCAAGGGCCTGATCAACCTTGGCTTTGCGCTGCTGGCTTTGCCGGCCTGGGCCGAGGTTTCTATCCAGGAAGTGACCTCGCCGGGGGGGATCAAGGCCTGGCTGGTCGAAGATCACGGCATTCCCTTTACCGCCCTCGCAATCCGGTTTCAGGGCGGCACCTCGGTGGACACCGGGGCCAAGCGCGGGGCGACCAACCTGATGACCGGCCTGTTGGAAGAGGGTGCGGGGGCGCTGGACGCGCAGGGCTTTGCGGCGGCGCGTGACGGGCTTGCGGCCGAGTACCGCTTTTCCGCCGATGTCGACGCGGTATCGGTGCGGGCAAGGTTCCTGAGCGAAAACCGCGACGCGGCGGTCGATCTGTTGCGTCAGGCGCTGATTGCGCCGCGCTTTGACTCCGACGCGGTGGAGCGGGTGCGCGGGCAGGTTCTGGCCAATCTGCGGTCGCAGGAAAAGGACCCCGGCGCGATGGCGGGCGACAGGTTGCGCGCGCGGATGTTCGGGGGCCATGTCTACGGTCTGCCCCCGGACGGCACGATGGACACGGTGACCGGCCTGACCCGCGAGGATATCGTGATGGCCCACCTTGGCGCTTTGGCGCGTGACCGGATCACGGTGGCGGCGGCGGGCGATATCTCGGCGGTCGAGTTGGGCCAGCTTCTGGACCATTTGCTGGGTGAGTTGCCGGCGACCGGGGCCGCCCTGCCGGGGCGCGCCGAGGTTGCAGCGACATCGGGCCTGCAGGTGACCGAGTTTCCGGGGCCGCAAGCCATCGTGGCTTTTGCCGCCCCCGGCATCGCCTTCGACGACGCCGATTATTTTGCTGCCGTGGTGATGAACGAAGTGCTGGGCGGCGACCGGTTCGGGTCGCGGTTGATGGACGAGTTGCGCGAAAAGCGCGGGCTGACCTATGGCGCGCGCAGCAGCTTGTCGAATTACGATCAGGCCGAGATGATTTCGGGATCCTTTGCCACCGGGGTGGAAACCGCCGGGCAGGCGGTCGAGGTTCTGCGGGCGGAATGGGCGCGGATGGCGACCGGCGGCATCAGCGACGAGGAACTGGCGACCGCCAAGACCTATCTGACCGGGGCCTATCCGCTGCGCTTTGACGGCAATGCGGCGATTGCGTCGATTCTGGTGGGGATGCAGACCCTGGGCCTGACCCCGGACTATCCGAAAACCCGCAACGACCGGGTGAATGCCGTACAGGCCGACGATGTGGCGCGGGTGGCAAAGCGGTTGCTGGACCCCGGCAAGCTGTTCATCACCGTGGTCGGGGCCGGAAACGTCGGCGCCACCACCGCGCAGCGTGTGGCGGAAAAGGAACTGGCGCGCACCGTCGT
>JANMJC010000162.1:0-10996 GCA_031371185.1 Paracoccaceae bacterium
ATCTGACCAAAGCAACCAAAGCCGCGCGCCAAGAATTCGGCGCGCGGTTGTTCTGTTTGGCGGGGGCAGGGAGGCACCATGGCGCAATCGAAACTTGGGCGCGGAGAGCGGATCACCGGCTGGCTGTTCGTCGCCCCGGCGCTGACGCTGCTTGGCGTGTTCATGGTCTACCCGATCCTCTGGTCGCTGTTCATGAGCTTTCAGACCGGCAAGGGGATGAACTTCAAGTTCGGCGGCATGGCGAACATCTACCGGCTGACGCAGGACCCGGTCTTTCTGCGCGCCCTGTCCAACACCATGATCTTTCTGGTGGTGCAGGTTCCCCTCATGATCATTCTGGCGCTGTTGTTCGCCGCGGCGCTGAACAACCCCAAACTGCGCGGCCGCGCGATCCTGCGCACGGCAATCTTTCTGCCCTGCGTCACCTCGCTTGTGGCCTATTCGGTGCTGTTCAAATCGATGTTTGCCATCGACGGCGTGGTCAACGACACGCTGATGTTCCTGCACCTCACCTCGGAACCGATCCGTTGGATGATCGACCCGTTCTGGGCCAAGGTCCTGATCATCATGGCCATCACCTGGCGATGGGCGGGGTACAACATGGTCTTCTATCTGGCCGCGATGCAGAACATCGACCCCTCGATTTATGAAGCGGCGCGGATTGACGGCGTTCCGGCGCGTGCGCGGTTCTTCAAGATCACCATCCCGATGCTGAAACCGGTGATCCTGTTCACCACGGTCCTGTCGACCATCGGCACCCTGCAACTGTTCGACGAGGTCAACACCATCACTGCCAGTCAGGGCATCGGCGGCGGTCCGGCGGATTCCACCCTGACCCTGTCCTTGTACATCTACAACCTGACCTTCCGGTTCATGCCGTCCTTCGGCTACGCCGCCACGGTTTCCTGGGTGATCGTGATTCTGGTCGGCATCCTGTCCTGGGTGCAGTTTCAAGTGGCAAAGGATCGCTGAGCATGAACCTTGTCTCGCAGCTTTCGAAACTTCTGGTTCAGGCCCTGCTGTGGCTGGCGGCCTTCATCTCGGTGTTTCCGTTCTACTGGATGATTGCCGGGGCGACCAACACCGCGCTCGAGATCACTGGCGGCAAATTCACGCTTGGCACCAACCTGATCCCCAACATCACCAAATTCTTTGAACTGGTCGATGTGCCGCGGGTCTTCTTCAATTCGACCGTGGTCGCCGTGGGCGGCACGTTCCTGACGCTGGTCGTGGCGTCGCTTGCGGGCTACGGCTTCGAGGTTTTCCGCTCGAAGACCCGCGACCGCATCTTTGGCGGCCTCTTGCTGATGCTGTCGGTTCCCTTTGCCGCCATGATGATCCCACTGTTCGTGATGTTTTCGGGCGCGGGGCTGATGAACACCTACATCGCCATCATCGCGCCCGGCATCGCGTCGATCTTCATGATTTTCTACTTCCGCCAGAACACCAAGGCCTTTCCGTCGGAACTGCGCGACGCGGCCCGGATGGACGGGCTGAAGGAATGGCAGATCTTCCTGCGCATCTATGTGCCGGTCATGCGGTCAACCTATGCGGCGGCGATGATCATCTTGTTCATGACCAACTGGAACGCCTACCTGTGGCCGCTGATCGTGCTGCAAACCAACGAGATGAAGACGATCCAGCTTGTCGTCGCCTCGCTGGCCACCGCCTATACGCCGGATTACGGCCTGATCATGGTGGCCAATGTTCTGGCCACGCTTCCGACCATTCTGGTCTTCTTTCTTCTCCAGCGGCGCTTTGTCGAAGGCATGCTGGGCGGCGTCAAATAGGAGTTTTCATGCCTGCGGTGACTGATTTCAACGACGACTGGATGTTCGACGGGCGCGAGACCCTGCGCCTGCCGCATTCGGCCGTCGACCTGCCGTACTCGTATTTCGACGAAACCGCCTATCAGCGCGTCTTTACCTATGAAAAGACCTTTGCCGCCGATCCGGCCTGGGCGGGCCAAGAGGTTTCGGTGCGCTTTGACGGGGCGATGGCCAATGCCAAGGTGTCGTTGAACGGCACCGATCTTGTCGGCCATGCCGATGGCTATACCCCGTTCACCGCCCGTCTGACCGGGGGGCTGCGCCCGGGGCTTAATACGTTGCGTGTCGTGATTGACGGGTCGGAAAATCCGGCGATACCGCCTTTTGGCGGCGCCATCGACTATCTGACCTATGCAGGCCTTTACCGCGATGTCTGGCTGGTGCTGTCCGCTCCGGTGTCGATCGGGCCGACCAAGGTGGAAACGCCCGATGTGCTGGCCGAGGTGAAATCGGTCACTGTGGTGGTTGCGCTGAACAACCCGCAGGGTCTGGCACTGTCAGGCACCTTGACCGCGCGGTTGCTGGACGGCGCGGGCAAGGAATTGGCCTTGGCCAAGGCGGCGGTTTCAGGCGAAACCGTGACCCTGAGGATGGCCGACCTGCACAATATCGCGTTGTGGGATATCGCCGCCCCCAACCTTTACCGCATCGACCTGACGCTGGACGCCCCGCAAGGCCGCGATACCACCACCACCACCTTCGGCTTTCGCGCCGCCGAGTTTACCGCCGACGGCTTCTTCTTGAACGGCCGCCCCTTGAAAATCCGCGGGCTGAACCGGCACCAGTCCTTTCCCTATTCGGGCTATGCCCTTGGCCGTGCGGCGCAGGAACGCGACGCCGAGATCCTGAAGAACGAACTGCACCTGAACCTCGTGCGCACCTCGCACTATCCGCAGTCCAGCTATTTTCTCGATCACTGCGACCGCATCGGCCTTCTGGTCTTCGAAGAGATCCCGGGCTGGCAGCACATCGGGCCCGCCGAATGGAAGGCCGAAGCGGTTGAAAACGTGCGCCGCATGATCACCCGCGACTGGAACCATCCCTCGATCATCATCTGGGGGGTGCGGATCAACGAAAGTCAGGACGACCACGACTTTTACACCGAAACCAACCGTGTGGCGCGTGAACTTGACGCCACGCGCCAGACCGGCGGCGTGCGCTACATCTCGGAATCCGAGATGCTGGAAGACGTCTACACGATGAACGATTTCATCCTTGGCGACTTTGAAAATGGCGGCAACCGGCCCCGGACCGCCTTACGCCGCCAGCAGGAAGTGACCGGTCTGAAACGGAACGTCCCCTATCTGGTGACCGAATTCAACGGCCACATGTACCCGACCAAAAGCTTTGATCAGGAACAGCGGCAGGCCGAACACGTCACCCGCCATCTGGACGTGCTGAACGCCGCCTATGGCGATCCCAATGTGTCGGGCTGCATCGGCTGGTGTGCGTTTGACTACAACACCCACAAGGATTTCGGCTCGGGGCGACCGCATCTGCCACCACGGTGTGATGGACATGTTCCGCGAGCCGAAATTCGCCGCCTTCGCCTATGCCAGCCAATGCGCGCCCGAAGAGGCCGTGGTGATGGAGCCGGTCACCTTCTGGGCGCGAGGAGAGCGCAACATCGGCGGCGTGTTGCCCTTGATCATCCTGACCAACTGCGACGAGGTCGAACTGCAATACGGCGACAACCCCGCCAAACGGGTGCAGCCCGACCGCGCGCGTTATTCCCATCTGCCGCATGCGCCCGTCATCGTGACCAACGCCGATTTCTCGGCCGAAGAGTTGGGTCTTTGGGGGATGAAGTGGGAAGCCGCGCGCATCACCGGCTATCTGAACGGCAAGGCCGTTGCGACACGCCATTATGTCAACAACCCCTTGCCCACGACCTTGCAAGTCGTGCCCGATGCCACGGCCATCGGCGCGCGCGATGCGGTGCGGGTCATGGTGCGGGTGCTGGATCAGGCGGGCAACAAGCTGCCCTTCCTGTCCGATCCGGTCACGATCACCGTTGCGGGCGCGGGCCGCCGACTGGGTCCGCAAACCGTGCCGCTGCGCGCGGGCTCCACCGGGTTCTGGGTGCAGGCGGACGCGCCGGGCGACATCACGATCACCGTTTCACTGGAACGTCTGGGCAGCACGACTGTCCGGCTTTCGGCAAGCTGAAGGGACCTACACGATGAGCGGATTGAAACTGACCGGCCTGCGCAAGTCCTACGGGTCGCATCATGTGATCAAGGGCGTGGACCTTGAGGTCAAGCCAAAGGAATTCGTGGTTTTCGTCGGCCCGTCGGGCTGTGGCAAATCCACCTTGCTGCGCATGATCGCGGGGCTGGAAGAGATCACTGCAGGCGACCTCATGATCGGTCCGACCCGGATGAACGATGTCGACGCCTCCAAGCGCGGCATCGCGATGGTGTTTCAGTCCTACGCGCTTTACCCCCATATGACGGTGCGCGAGAACATGGGGCTGGCGCTGCACTATGCCGGCGAAAGCAAAGACGGCATCGCGCGCCGGGTGGACGATGCGGCCAGAATTCTGGAACTGCACCACTTGATGGACCGCAAGCCGCGCGATCTGTCGGGCGGCCAGCGTCAGCGCGTCGCCATCGGCCGCGCCATCGTGCGCAAGCCCGAGGTGTTCCTGTTCGACGAGCCGCTGTCGAACCTTGATGCCGAGTTGCGGGTGCAGATGCGCATCGAAATCGCGCGCCTGCACAAGGAACTGCAATCGACGATCATCTACGTCACCCATGATCAGGTCGAGGCGATGACGCTGGCCGACAAGATCGTCGTGCTGCGCGACGGGCTGATCGAACAGACCGGCACGCCGCTGACGCTGTATGACGACCCCGACAACCAGTTTGTCGCAGGGTTCATCGGGTCTCCCCGGATGAACTTTCTGCCCGCCGTGATCAAGAACGGCGCGCTGGCCCTGCCGCAGTATGACGGTCAGGTGTTGCCGATGCCGCCGTTGGCCAAACCGCTGCGCGATGGCACCGAGGTGACCGTGGGTCTGCGCCCCGAGCATTTCAAATCCGGCGGAGAGGCCGCGCTGGATCTGACGATCGAGATCGTCGAGCATCTGGGCGGCGAATCCTATGCCTATGCCCGGCAGGGCAGCGCCAACATCATCACCATCGCCACCGACAAGGGCCGCGACTGGCAGTCGGGCATGAAGATAACCGCGCGGTTCGACCCCGCCAAGTCGCTGCTGTTCGACAAAGGCGGCAAGCGACTGCGCTGAAGTGACAAGCCCGTGTCCTGAAGCGGTTCAAGTCTTGACGGAATCAGAATTCAAACCAAAAGTGTTCGACTTCTGATACTTGATGTTTCAACGAAGACTTGAACCGCTCTAGACCGCGCGGCCATAGAACCCGATCTGTTCGTCCCGTGTGAAACGCACGCCGGGGCGTTCGTAATAGGAAAAGACGGCGATGAAGCGGTCTTGCGGGCCCCGGCATTTGGTCACCTTGTGCAGGGTATTCTTGCCCTTGAAGACGTTCAGCGTGCCCGCTTTCAGGACATGCGACTGCACTTCGGGGTCGCGGCCGGTCAGCACAGCCGCCACGCCATCAAAATTGGGGTCAGTCTCGCTGCGCAGGTTGGTGCGGTACAGGAATTCGCCGCCGCCCGACGGCTCTTGCAGCAACAGCGTCGTGGTGAATTCGGACCGGTCGAAGTGCCAGTTCAACGCCTCGCCGTCGCCGTAGCGCATGATGTTCATCCGTGCCAGGGGGTCGGCCATGGTGAACAGGGTCTGCTTTTGCAGGGTGGCCGCCAGAAACACCGCCATCTGCGGCCAGCTGTAGACCCAGTCGATGACCGTCTGTTCCAACTGGTCGCCGCACACCGTGTGGTTGATCGTGTCCACCATCGCCAGCGCCGGGTGATCGGGCGCAACCCCCGGCACCTCCTTGCGGAAATAGATGTTGTGGTGGCGTTTGTGCAGAAACGACAGCCGCTCCATGATCGGGCCGACCTCTGACATGGCCCGGGTCAGCGCCGTTGGCAGCAGCAGGCCTTCAAGATTGAACATGCCGTCTCGGGCCAGATCGGATCGGCAGCGCATTACAAGTTCGTTCCATTCCGGGGTGCCGGGTCGGTCCAGCGGGTATCGGTCCAGATCAAGAATATCGCGCATCGGGGCCTCGGGGTGTGGGGGGCGGAAATCTTCCGGGTCGAACCTGCGCCGATCCGCGCCTTTCGGCAAGATCCGCGATCGGATTTCCGGCCTTTAACGCCAAGGCAGGTCGGGGGCTGAAGACCGAACATCTTCAGCGTCCGCAAAAGGCTTGCCACGCCTGAGGATGAAATACCGCGTCCACTTCAGCGACCGGGTTGTTGCAGTGACCCGGGTTGGTCGCTGCAAGGGCGGGTCCGGCGGCACGGTCCCCCCCTCAGGTGTCTTCCATCAACCCGGCGGAAAGATCAAGGCAAGGTAGCGTGACGATGATGCGCCCTCTGCAGCCCTTCCGGCGTGCCTTGCAGGCGGCGGTGCCGGGCAGGTCCATTGCCCGCGTCAGCCCCGCTTATCCGCAAGCGGGCGGTTTTCACCGGCCGGGGCATGGACGGCCCCGCCCCCCCCCCCGCGATGCGGGCCTGCCCGACACCCGGGGGAGGTACACTTCAGCGGCACGGTTGAAGCCTTACCCGCTTTCCGGCCGCGATCCGCGATCCGGCCCTGGCGCGGTCCCGGTCGCCACGGTTCCCTCTGGCGCCCTGTCCCCCGGGCGGTGCAGGGGCACACGGCGGACCCCGGGTTGAGGGGGCTCTCAACCGTCCAGCGGGATCACATCCACGGCCTGACTGCCAGTCTGGCCGCCCGAGATCCGCAGGCTGCCCTTGATCGGGGCGACATCGGAATAGTCGCGGCCATGGGCAACCGTGATGTGATCGGTGCCCGCTGGAATGGCATTGGTCGGGTCAAACTCGGCCCAGCCCCTCTGGGCGCCGCACCAGGCCCGCACCCAGGCATGCATCGCATCGGCCCCTTCCAGTCGCGGCCTGCCGGGCGGCGGCAGGGTGCGCAGATATCCCGAGACATAGCCCGCCGGCACGCCGATGCCGCGCAGGCAGGCAATCATGATGTGGCTGAAATCCTGGCACACACCGCGCCGGTTCGAAAACGCCTCGGTCGCGGGGGTGTCCACCGTGGTCGCCGTGGCGTCGAACCGCATGTGGCGGTGCAGCGCGCGGCCGATGGCCACAACCGCCTGCGCAACATCCATGTCGGGGCGCAGGTGGGCGCGGGCGAACGCCGTCATGGCCGCGTCGCGCGGAACCCGCACCGAGGCTTGCACAAAATGCAGCGGCGACCGGGGGCCAAGATCGCGGCATTGCGCCAGTTCGGCACCAAGATCCGCCAAAGCGGTTGAAGCCCCGGGTGCGGCCAAGGGCAGATTGCGGTCAACACGGGTGGTCATGGTCAGGGCGATCCGGGCATGAGAACCGCGAAAGGCGAATTCCGTCAGCCTGTTGCCGAAAAAGTCCTGACGATCCAGCCTTTCGTGTGGAGGCGGCGTGATCGTCAGATCGGACTGAGTGCAGCTTTGCGTCGGTCCCAGATCCAGCGGGACCACACAGACCACATGCCGCCCCCCGCCGGCCGGGGTGGCATAATCATAGCCAAGGTGAAGTCTGATCCGGTACTTCACCTCGGCCCCCTGAACCGGGCAGGTCGGCAGGCTCTGTGCGGCCCGCGCGCCAAGGCCGGATGCGCCGGGGGTCGTCTAGTGCATGAAAGCGGCATTCAGGGCCCCCGACAGGTCCAGGATTTGGCGGTACAGACCCAAAAGGGCCTTGGTGTCCAGAGTATAGACCGTATGCCCGGCGATCCGGTCATTCAGCAGTTGAACCTTGTGGCGAAACTCGGAAACCCTGGCGTTTTCCGCAGGCCCGCACAGTTCGGCCAAGCCGCGCCCGATGACAACCAGATGGAAATGGGCCGAGCGTGGGTTGGTTTCGTCCAGAGCCAGAAGGTCGATGACGCTTTCGCGGCTGGTCAGCACGGCATAGCGTTGCCGGTGGACCAGAATGCTGTCTCCGACCTCGATGGCCAGATCAAGCCCGCCCTCGGGGGATTTCGGATCGGCCACGGCGGCCAGAAGGTCGGTCATCATCGCCGCACGCTCCAGCGACCGCCCGATGGTCAGAAACTGCCAGCCCGCCGTGCGGTACATGTTTTCATGTACCAGCCCCGAGAACCCGGCGATCTTGCGCAGCATCACCGACATCACCACGGCAGCATCGTTGCCCGGCGCGGTGGTTTTCGCAATCCGCGCCATCGACTTTTCCATGTCCTTCAGCGCCGCCCAGCCATCGACGCTGAACCGGTCGCGGATCTGGCTGGCGCTGTAGACGGCCGAGCCGAGCGTGGCGCGCAGACCGGTGGGCAGGGTTTCGGCGGTATCGACGTGATAGGTCTTCAGACGGGTGCGGATCGTGGCCAGAAGCGGGGCCGAGGCCGCCTCGTCCAGACGGCTGTGATAGGCCCGCACCAGCCGCAAAAGGCCCTCGGTGCGTTCGACATAGCGGCCCAGCCAGAACAGGTTGTCGGCGGCGCGGGCGGGCAGGGGACCGGGGCGCGCGCGCTGGAACGGCGCACTTGGGGGCGCAATCAGGCTCACCGGCTCGACCGGCCGGTCGCTGACGATCCAGACATCGGCAACCGACCCGCCGTGGCGCATCGAAATCGCCGTGGTGTCCGAGGTGGCCCCGATGCGGGCAAAGCCGCCCGGCATCACCTGCCACCCCTGCGCGGTGCGGGCCAGAAATACCCTGAGCGACATCGGGCGCGGCACCAGCGCCCCGTCTTCATAGACCGGTGTGGTTGACAGCTTGACCATTTCCTTGCCGACCAGTCCGCCCGCGTTGTCGGTCAGCCAGGAATGCAGGTCGGCATCATCGGCGGCCCCATGCAGAATGCCGCCGACCGAATGGGCCCCGCCGGATTCGAACGGCATCCGGGTGGACAACGCCGGGCCGATCATCATCCGGTGGGCCTGGGCGCGGACATGGTCCAATTCGCGCCCCTGACCGCACCACCAGGTCGCAACATTGGGAATGGCCAGGCCGGATCCGGTCAGAACCCGCGCGATCTTGGGCAGAAAGGCCATCAGCGCCTGGGTTTCCAGCACCCCGACGCCAAGCGCATTCACCATGGTCACATGGCCCTGCCGCACCGCGGACATCAGCCCCGGCGTGCCCAGGTGACTTTCTTCGCGCAGTTCCAGCGGGTCGGCCCAGACGCCGTCCATCCGTCGCCACAGCACGTCGACCGGCGCCAGCCCCTCGACGGTGCGCACCTTCAGCCGGCCGCCGTCCACGGTCAGATCGTCGCCCTCCAGCAGGGCCATGCCCAGATAGCGCGCGATGTAGGCCTGTTCGTAATAGGTGTCGGTCAACGGCCCCGGAGTGAGAATGCCCACGCGCGACGCAGGATCGCCGCGCAGCCCCTCCAGCGCACCGCGAAAGTCGCGGAAAAACCCCGCCAGCCGGTGCACATTGGTGGCGCGGTACAGGTCGGGAAACACTCGGGCCGCCGCTACCCGATTTTCCAGCGCGAAGCCCGCCCCCGAGGGCGCATCGGTGCGGTCCGACAGCACCCACCAGCCGCCATCGGGGCCGCGCCCGATCTCGAAGGCGACGAAATGCAGGAAATGACCCGAGCGGGGTGTGACCCCTACCATCGGGCGCAGCCATTCGGGGTTCTGCGCGATCAAGGCGGCCGGCAAATGGCCCTGGGCCACCAGATCGTTGGGCCCGTACAGATCGGCCACCACCCGCTCCAGCAAGTCGGCGCGCTGCACCAGACCGGCGGCAATGCCGCTCCATTCGGCTTCGGGCAACAGGATCGGCACCGGCGAGAACGGCCAGTCGCGGCCCGCCCCGGTCCGGTCGCCATAGGTGCGAAAGAACACGCCGGTATCAGCCAGATGCTGTTCGCCGCGCGCGAAGGCGGCCGCGATCTTTTCGGGCGACAGCGCGGACAGATGCGCGATCAGCCCGGCCCAGGCCGGCCGCATCAGACCCTGTGCGTCCACCAGTTCATCCGGCACCCCGGGCAGAGCGCGGTACCGGGTGAAAAGCGAGGCGCCCGACCTTGGCCTTATCGTCTTCCGGGTCATCACCGGCGGGGCGCGCGGCGCAGATCAAGCGTCATCGGGAACTCGGGGTGCGGGGTTTCGGGGGCGGGTTCGTAAGGACCCGCAGTATGACCGCGCGGTTCAAAGCGGGCAAGACGGCGCGCTTCGGCCTCGTTCGAGTTGACTGGAAACGTTTCATAATTGCGCCCGCCGGGATGGGCGACGTGATAGGTGCAGCCGCCCAGGGCCCGCCCCGTCCAGGTGTCGTAGATGTCAAAGGTCAAAGGCGCGTTGACCGGCAGGACCGGATGCAGCGCCAGGGGCGGCGCCCAGGCCTTGTAGCGCACGCCCGCCACCGAAACCCCGGCGGTCCCGGTCGGCTGCATCGGCAGCGGGCGCTGGTTGCAGGTCACGGTAAAGCGCCCGGGATCGGCGGCGCTCAGCTTGGCTTGCAGGCGTTCGACCGAGCTGTCGGTATAGCGCACCGTGCCCCCGATCGCCCCGGTTTCGCCAAGGACATGCCAGGGCTCCAGCGCCTGGCGCAGTTCCAGCGTGACGCCTTCAACCGTCACCTCGCCGCAAAAGGGAAAGCGGAACTCGGCCTGAGCCTTGAACCAGTCGGGGTTCAGATCAAAGCCGTGGCGCGCAAGATCGGCCAGAACGTCCAGAAAATCGGCCCAGACGAAGTGCGGCAGCATGAAGCGGTCGGACAAGGTGGTGCCCCAACGGGTCAGGTTGCCCTGTAGCGGAGACGCCCACATCCGGGCAATCAGCGCGCGGATCAGCAGTTGCTGCGCCAAGGACATGCGCGGGTTGGGCGGCATCTCGAAGCCGCGAAATTCGACCAGCCCCAAGCGTCCGGTCGGGCCGTCGGGCGAATACAGCTTGTCGATACAGATCTCGGCGCGGTGGGTGTTGCCGGTGACATCGACCAGCAAGTTGCGCAGCAGCCGGTCCACCAGCCACGGTGGCGGGGCGGAACCCGCAGCCGGGATCTGGGCCAGCGCGATTTCCAATTCGTACAGGGCGTCCATCCGCGCCTCGTCAATGCGCGGCGCCTGAGAGGTCGGGCCGATG
>JANMJC010000171.1:0-4856 GCA_031371185.1 Paracoccaceae bacterium
CACTGGCCAAAGCGGGTCATCGCGGCATCGTGGCGCGTCATCTCGGCGTCGATGCGCCAGATCTCACCGCCCGCCCGGCGCAGGCGCAGGCATAATTCCGGCTCTTCGCCCGCAATCAGGCCGTCGCGATAGCCGCCGACGGCGCGCACGGCCGCATACCGCATCAGGGCATCACCGCCACAGGCCAGAGAGGGGCCGAGGGCCGTGGCCCATTCCGCATCGGCCAGACGGTTGTAGACCGAGGTCTGCGGGGCCACCTCGCGCCGCCGTCCGCAGACCACGACCGCCAGCGGATGGGCGTCAAAGGCGTCCAGTGCCGCGTCGATCCCACCCGGATCGACCGTGCAATCGCCATCGACGACTTGCACGAATTCGGGCGGATCGTTTGCCAGCGCGCCAAGCCCGCAATTGCGCGCGCGCGCCGCCGTAAAGGGCTGGCCCCTGTCCAACTCCATGACTTCGGCCCCCAAAGACCGGGCCGCCGCGACCGATCCATCGGTCGACCCGCTGTCGACATAGATCCTTCGGCGCACCCGACCCTGCAGCGATTGCAGACAAGCGACCAGCCGCGCGCCTTCGTTGCGCCCGATCACGACGGCGTCGACCACAGGAAGATCGGGATTGGAATGCGGCATCCGAAAGGTCCTTTGCCCCCTTCTATCGCAAGGCGAAAGGTCGCGCCACACCCGCCCTCGGGCGGTTTTCGCCGGGATGCAGCGGGGCCTTTCTCTTTCATTTTGAAGAGTATTCTGCTAGAACAACGCGGAACGGTCGGGGGGCCTTTTCAGGGCGTCGGGCAAAGGCGGGTCATGATCCCGCAGGGCCCGGCACGCCCGTGCAGGCTGCGCACGCCTTCTGGCAAGCGCCATGTTTGAAAGTCGCGGCCTTCTGGCCCGCGAAAACACTGGTGCCCTTGGCAGGATGGTCGCGCGTGAGCTTTGTTGGATCGCAGCATGATTTGCATGCAAATACAGGAACTTGGTCGATGAGCGATGAACAGCGGGACGCGCGTCAGACCCGACCCGTCGCCGGTGTTTCCCTGTTTGGAACCGCAGGACCGACGCGCGCCCGGCAAGACGAGGTCTTGTCCGCGAACGCCCGCGCGGCGCTTGTCGTGCCGGTCACCGAGCCGATGTTCGCACCCTCCCGCGTCTGGAAATCGCTGACCGAGGCGGGGCTGTCGGATGACGTGCTTTTGGAAAACGGTTTGTTTCCACATTCGTCGCTTGATCCGGCGGTCAGCGCCATCGACCTTCTGCGCACGCGGCTGATGCAGGCGATGACGCAAAAGGGCTGGCGGCGGATCGCTGTCACCTCGCCCACCCACGGCTGTGGCAAAAGCTTTGTAGCGGCCAATCTGGCGCTCAGCTTGTCCCGCCGCCCCGAGGGTCGCGCCGTTCTGATTGACCTTGATCTGCGCAGCCCGCACCTTTCCACCCTCCTCGGGTTGAAACAGCCGGTCGATCTGCACGAATTCCTGGCGGGCGAGCAGCCCCTGGAAGCGGCGTTCCGCCGTCACGGCCGGCAACTTGCCCTGGGGCTGAACAGCCATGCGGTGCCCGAGACCGCCGAACTGCTGCAAGATCCCGAAATGCACAAGTCGCTGGATTCGGTGCTGGAGCAACTCGACCCCGACATCCTTTTGTACGACATGCCACCCATGCTGGTCTGCGACGATCTCCTGGCGATTGCGGGTCAGGTCGATGCCGTTTTGCTGGTGGCCGATGGCACCCGCACCTCGCCCACCGAAATTCGCCGCTGCGAACAGCTTTTGGCCGAGGTGCTGCCGATCATGGGGGTGGTGTTGAACCGCAGTCAGGACCTTCGCCTGGGCCGCTATCGCTACGGCAAGGTTTAGGGGCGGGCCATGGGTCAAATTCAGTCTCTTGACGAGTTGTTCAGCTTTCTTCTGCGGCGCATGAAGCCCATTCTGGTAGTGGCGTTGCTGGGCATGGTCGTGTCGGTGGTCTATGCCAAGACCCGGCCAAAGCTGTACGAGGCGGCCGCGGTGCTGCAGGTCGAAATGCCGTCCGTGACGGAAGGCACCGACACCACGCCCGGAACAAACGCCGCCCAGGTCATCCAGTCGATCGAGCAGGACCTGACCACCCGGGCCGCCATGATGGCCGTGATCGAGCGGCACCAGTTGTTTGCCGGAACCAGCGGGATCAGCGAAGACCGGCAGGCGTTCCTCTTGCGACAGGCGATCCGGTTTCAGGCCGTCTCGTCCTCGACGGTGTCGGCGTTCAATTCGAACTCGGCGATCTCGGCGCTGATCATTTCCGCGCAGTGGGATCAGCCCGAACTTGCCGCCCGCATCGCCAATGACTTCGCCCAGTCGCTGCTGGATTACTCGGTCGCCGGGCAACTGGACCGGGCCCGGGAAACCTCGGACTTCTACCGCTCCGAGGCCGACCGGATTTCGAAGGAGATGACCCAGGCCGAAGCGGATCTGGCGGGATTCAAGAACCAGAACGCCGATTTCCTGCCGGAAATCTCGGCTGCCCGCCGGGACGAGATGATCGCCCTGGAAACCGATCTGCGCCAGTCCGAACGCGAAGTGGCCACGCTGGACGGTCGCCGCGCGGCCCTGGTCGCCACCGGCAGCCAGCGCGCCACCGACAAGCGCCAGTTGGAAGAATTGAACGCGCAGCTGGAAGTGGCCACGGCGCAGCGCGACCAGATCACCGCGCGGCGCGCCGAGTTGATGCAGGCTTTGGCCCGCGCGCCGCAGGTAGAACAGGGCCTTGCCGGGTTCGACCGCCATCTGACCCAGTTGCAGGACCAGTACAATCTGGCCATGGCGCAGCTTTCCACCGCCGAGACCGCCTTTCAATTGGAACAGAATAACCAGACCGAACGCTTTGCCCTGTTGGAGCGGGCCCGCACGCCCGAGGATTCCATCGGAACCAACCGCCGCAAACTGGCCGTTGCCGGCACGCTGGCCAGCCTGATCGCCGCCCTCGCGCTGGCTTTCCTGTACGAACAGGTCTTTCCCGTGGTCCGCACCGCCGAGCAGTTGGAACGTCAGTTGTCGATCCGCCCGATCGTGTCGATCCCCGATCTGAAACCGGCAACGGGCCGGCCCCTGGTTGCTGCGATGGCGGGCGGCATCGACGGTCCTGCCCGCCCGATCCTGGGCATCCCGCGCTATCTGGCGATTTCGGCAGCGGCGACGCTGGTTCTGCTGGCCCTCGCCGCCCTGCTGGGCTGACCCCTTGCCCGAAATGAAAAAAGCGCTCCGGATCCGGGGCGCTTTATCCTGTGGGTGTCGACCAACGCCGGGCCAGGTTCAGCAGCCTGTCCCCATCAGAACCACGCCCACGGTGCGGGCCAGGATGCTGACATCGGTTCGCAGGCTCAGATTGGCCTCGTAGGCGGTATCATATTCGGCGCGCGCCTCGAACGTGGTGCGGTTGCGCCCGGCGGTCTGCCAGAACCCGGTGATCCCCGGACGCAGCGCGTAATAGGCCGTGCCGGGATACATCAACTGCTGACTGATCATCATCGGGCGCGGACCGACCAGGCTCATGTCGCCCTTCAGCACGTTCCAAAGTTGCGGCAACTCGTCGAGCGACGACTTGCGCAGAAAGCGGCCAAAGCGGGTGATGCGCGGGTCGTTGCGCAGCTTCTGGGTCTGGTCCCATTCCGCACGCGCCTTGGGGTCGGTGGCCAGATGATCGGTCATCCGCGCATCGGCATCCAGCACCATCGAGCGCAGCTTCCACATCCGGAACCGCTTGCCCTGACGGCCAACGCGGATCTGGGTGTAAAAGGGATTGCCGCCTTCGAGGGCGACGACAAGCGCCAGCGCCCCGATCACCGGCACAACCACCGGTGCCGCCATCAGGATGGCCCCCAGGTCCAGCGCACGCTTGATGGCGTTGCGATAGACCCCCGGACGCCGGGGCATGGCCGCAACGACGAAGGGCTGCTTGTCCAGCGTCCCGGCACCGCCGTGGGGCAGGACGGGAAAGCTGGTGATGATCTCGGACAGGTTGATGGTCATTGTCATGCCCCCGCAGACAATAGATCGGCGCGCAACCCTTGATCACAGTGCTGACAGCAAGTCATGGGGGAAGATGAAGCAGCGCTTCCCCCGCAAAGCTGGCCGTTATCGTTACAATCGCAATACATGTCAATGGTCCGAACCTGGACGCCCCCGGGGAACATTTTACTCGGGAGAGGGGGGGCTTGGCGACGGGGTGGCTCGGTTTTTTCGACTTATTTTTGGCTAATTCTCATGAATTCCTGCCACATCCCCGCCCTAATTGTGACAAAGTTCAAAGCGCCACAACTTGGGATAGTTGTTGTAAAAATCGGCGTCGCGGGGCACTTCAAGGTGATTCGGGGTCGGGACTGGCCACCTTGTCAAAATTCTGCGCCCGCCAAACCGAACCCGGATGCGAATAGCCCAACGGGAAAGAAGCGATGACAGGAAGTCATTGTTTCCACTTGCAAAGATAATTTCCGAACATTCGTCAGGCCGTCGCGCCATGCCGCCGGCGCGATCTGCATCGGCCGTGGCACCGACCCATCGCTGTCGTGCAAGCCGGGTTAATAACCGAATGGTCGTTAATTATGATTAACTTGCAGCTTAGCTCGCCAACGCCTGATAAAATCACGCTCTTTCAGGCGTATTGTTCCCTACTCAGAAACAATGCCGCTTAAATACTTGCCATAGTTGTTCTTGGCGTAACTCTTGGCGCGTTTTCCAAGGGCAGATTTGTCGATCCAGCCGGCGCGATCTGCATCGGCCGTGGCACCGACCCATCGCTGTCGTGCAAGCCGGGTTAATAACCGAATGGTCGTTAATTATGATTAACTTGCAGCTTAGCTCGCCAACGCCTGATAAA
>JANMJC010000199.1:0-1702 GCA_031371185.1 Paracoccaceae bacterium
ATCCGTTCCTGCTGGTCGACCGGGTCTATGACATCGTGCCCAATGACCATTGCATCGGGGTCAAGAACGTCACCTTCAACGAGCCGCAGTTTCAGGGCCATTTCCCGGGGATGCCGATTTTTCCCGGCGTGATGATCATCGAGGCGATGGCGCAGACCTCAGGCGTGCTGGTCGGCCTGTCGATGGATCTGGTGGACAAGAACGCAAAGGTCTTCTTCATGGGCGTTGACGGGGTGAAGTTCCGCCGCAAGGTTGTGCCGGGCGACGTGATGGAACTGCATGTCAAGGCGGTGCGCGGCGGGGGCCGGGTGTGGAAGTTCGAGGGCCGCGCCACGGTCGGGGCGGAACTGGCCTGCGAGGCGACCTTCACCGCCATGTTCGACCTGCCCAAGGCCTGACCCTGATGGACATTCACGGCACGGCGGTGGTGCACCCTTCGGCGATGATCGAAGAGGGCGCGCGGATTGGCGCGATGGTGCGGATCGGACCGTTTTCGCTGATCGGGCCGCAGGTGAACCTGCTTGAGGGCGTGGAAGTGAAATCCCACGCCGTGGTGACCGGCGTGACCGAGATCGGCGCGGATACGGTGATTTTCCCCTTCGCCACTGTGGGAGAGGTGCCGCAGGACCTGAAATACAAGGGCGAGAAGACCCGGCTGATCGTGGGCGCGCGCTGCCGCATCCGCGAGGGCGCGACGCTGAACACCGGCACGGCGGGCGGTGGCGGGCTGACGCAGGTCGGCGACGACTGCCTGTTGATGACCGGCGCCCATGTCGGCCATGACGCTCGGCTGGGCAACCGGGTGATTCTGGCCAATCACGTCGCCATCGCCGGCCATTGCCAGATCGGCGACGATGTGATCATCGGCGGTCTGTCGGGCATTCACCAATGGGTGCGCATCGGTGCGGGGGCGATCATCGGCGCGCTGACCATGGTGACCAACGACGTGATCCCGCATGGTCTGGTGCAGGCCGCGCGCGGAGAGTTGGACGGGCTGAACCTTGTCGGCCTGAAACGCCGTGGCGTGGACCGGGCCGAAATCACCGCCCTGCGCGCCGCCTACGAGGCGCTGCGTCTGGGCGACGGCGCCTTTCTGGACCGCGCCCGCGCCCTGGCCGAAACCGCGACCAGTCCGATGGTGCGCGAGATGGTGGACTTCATCCTGCAGGCCTCGGACCGGTCTTTCCTGACCCCGAAATGACCCGCACCGCGATCATCGCGGGGGCGGGGGCGCTGCCCAGGGCGATGGTGGCGGCGATGGCCGACCGCCCGCTGGTCTGCGCGCTGGACGGCTTTGTGCCCGCCGATCTGGCGGTCGATCAGATGTTTCGCGTCGAACGTCTGGCGCCCTTCCTGCGCTGGCTGGAAGATCAGGGCATAGGCCGCGTGGCCTTTGCCGGGGCGATCCGCCGCCCGCGCCTTGACCCGTCGTTGTTTGATGCCGCGACCGCCCGGCTGGTGCCGCGCCTGCTGGCGGCGATGCAGGGCGGCGACGATGCCACCCTGCGCGCGGTGGTGGCGATTTTCGAAGAGGCGGGCTTTGCCGTGGTGGGCGCGCTTGATCTGGCCCCGGCACTGGTGCCGGGGGCGGGGGTGCTGGCCGGAGAGGTCAGCGCGCAGGACTCGGCCGATGCGACCCGCGCCGCCGATATCGTCGCGGCCCTGGGCGCGGTGGATGTGGGGCAGGGCTGCGTGGTGGCAC
>JANMJC010000271.1:0-1939 GCA_031371185.1 Paracoccaceae bacterium
TACTGGAGATCGGGCCGATCTTTCTGTTCTTCATGGTCTTCTCGCGGCTCAAGGATCAGACCTTTACCCTTTTCGGGCGCGATTACTCGGGTTTCATTGCCACGACGGCGGTGTTCGTCGCAATCTCGCTGACCTCGACCCTGTTGATCCGGCTGTTGTCGGGGCGGGTGTCGCGGATGCAGTTGTTCACGCTGGCGGTGGTCCTGTTCATGGGCGGCCTGTCGGTCTGGTTGAACGACGAGCATTTCATCAAGATGAAACCGACCCTGATCTACGGCGCCTATGGGGCGGCGATCCTGTTCGGGCTGGTGCGGGGCAAGCTGTACATCCGGGCGCTGATGGAAAACAACATGCCCCTGACGGACGAAGGCTATCGGTTCCTGTCGTGGCGGGTGGCGATCCTGTTTCTGGGCATGGCGCTGGCCAACGAGATCGTCTGGCGTTCGGTCACGACCGAACATTGGGTCTGGTTCAAGACCTTCCTGCTGACCGCCGTCTCCGTGGTGGGGATGGGGTACATCATCTGGCAACTTGACAAGTACACGCTTCCCGACCCGTCAGACCCGCAACCCCCGCCGGATCCCGACACGACGCCCTGATTGTCGCCGGACCGCGAACAGGCCGTTGCCGCGCGAGCCCGGCTTGCCATGGTTTGGCCGCAGGAAAACCGGCCCGTCGACGCAATTCGCGCTTAGCAAAGTGTTAAGACTTTCGTCCAGACCGGAGGCGCGTCCATGATCCTTGATCGCATCGCAGGGGCTTTGGCAGATTTCGTGGACCTGTTGCGCAATCAGCCGCCGATGGACCCGCTGATGGCGGTGCCGGCCGTTGTTCTGATGGTCTCTTGGCCGATGTTCCAGATCCTGTTTGACGATCAGGCGGCGGCCTTCATGTCGGCTTTCGTGCTGGCCATGGCGATCCGGCTGGCGCTGCGGTTCGATCTTGTGGTGGTGCGCATGGGCAAGTCGGCCTCGCCAAGGCTCATCGCGGCGGTGGTGCTGCTGACTGGCCCGGGAATTCTGGCAGCCCTGATCTGGATCGGGCAGCCGATCTGGTGCCAGCGCTTCCTGAGCGCCTATTTTCTGGTGATGGCGGGGCTGCACGCGCTGGACGTGATCGACGGCGGCAACCGGATCGTCGGGGCCAACTGGCCCGGTCTGGTTCTGCCCCGCGCCGGGCAGGCCATGTCGCAGGCGCTGGTGATCCATTATCTGGGCATGGTCCTGCTAAACGAAACCCTGATCGCCCGGGCCGACCCGACCCTGTGGCTGCTGTATTTCGGTCTTCTTCCGCTGATGTCGCAGATGCTGCTGAACGCGCTGTACCAGACCGTGCGGCGCAGCTATCAGGGCATCGCCTGATCCAAGGGCAACCGGGCTTGGGCAAGTCCTTTCCGGCGCGGCACCGGGCCGGCCAGAAGCAGGGACCAGCGCGGCGCGGGCCGGGTCTGGGGCAGGGCGGACAGCGGCAACTCTCCGCTCAGAACGGCGCGGTACAGCGGAAAGACCCCGGCCCGCAGGTAGGATGACCAATGCGAGACCCGACCCAAGGGCGGCGGCAGCGGGAAGCCCAGGTCGCCGAGGGTGCGGCGGCTGGCGTCATGGTCGATCCACAGATCGCGCCAGTTGGGCCGGACCTCGGCCAGGCCCTGACCGATCGACCACTGGCGGCCAAAGTGCAAAACCCATTCAAAGGCCGCATCGAACAGATCGTTTTCGCGCGTGGCGACGTTGAGCACCTCGACCCCGCTTGCGCCGGGGCTCGACAGGGCACTTCGGGCCATGGCGCGGGTTTCCGCCCCCGCCAGCAGGATCAGGCGCGAGAAATCTCCGGGGCGCGACTGGGTCAGCGCGGTCAGGGCCACGCGGGTGCCAAGCGAATGGGCAAACAGGTTCAGGGCGCGGTCCGGGGCAAGGTGCCGGAACCGCACGGCAAAACC
>JANMJC010000274.1:0-8473 GCA_031371185.1 Paracoccaceae bacterium
GAATTTGCCGAAGTCGCGCGCCATGTCCGCATTCCGCTGGCCACCGGCGAGCGGTTGACCACCAAGACCGAGTTCGGCATGTTGCTGCGCGCCGGAGGGGTCAAGATCCTGCAACCGGCGCTTGGCCGTCTGGGCGGCATCCTTGAGGCCCGCAAGCTGGCCGCCATCGCCGAGATCTTCAACGCCGAGATTGCCCCGCATCTGTATGCCGGTCCGGTGGAATGGGCCGCCAACATTCATCTGGCGGTGTCGATCCCGAACCTGTTGATGGCCGAGACGATCCAGACCGGGGGGGCCTTTCATCTGGCGCTGATCAGGAACACCCTGACCTGGGAAGACGGCTATATCCTGCCGCCCGAGGCCCCCGGTCTGGGCATCGACTTTGACGAAGATCTGGCCCGAGCGCATCCCTATACTGGCACCGGCCTGCATTTGCAGATGCAGGAAGCGCCCTGCGACTATCGTCACGGCAACCGCTTCGAGGGCGGCGCGCCCGCGCCCAGCCCCGTCTGACCGGGGGAGTTCCTCGCGCGTCAGCGGTTCAGAAACTGTTGAAACAGCGCCGTCAGGATGTCTTCGACGTCGCCTGATGCCGGGGCCACCCCGCGGGCGCGCGCAATATCCTGCAACCGGGCCCGGGTTTGATCGGTGACGACCGCCAGATCGTCCAGCGACGCCAGATCGGTCGGCAGGCGATCGGTCGCGGCCAGGTCGCCGGTGAAATCGACGCCGAGTTCATCACGCAGCCAGGCCAGATCGTCGGCGGGCAGAAAATGCCCGGCAAGGGCCGGCGTCAGGCGGAACCGACCCGGAAACTGACGTGACAGCAGGTTGATGGTGCGGTTGCGGGCACGGAACCGTTCGGTCGATCCCTGATCGGCTTCGGCACATTGGTTCCACAGGTGCAAAAGCCCCAGGGCTTCGGTCGACAGCCCGCTGCGCACATGGTCGGTCGCAAGCCCTTCGGGAATTGCCCCGACGCTGTGGCAGAAATCCGCAATCAGAGACCCTGCGTGAAACCGGTCCGGGTCAAAGCGTCTGACCTCAAGGTTGCCGAGGCCAAAGACCTGCAGGGCCGCTTCGAATTGGCCGCGATAGCTGAACGACAGGTGGTCCAGATTTGCCATGCCGCTGCGCACCACTTGCTGAACCAGCGAACTGAGCCGTCCCAAGGGATCGCGCGCATAGGCCAGAACGCGGATGCGCGCCACATGCGGGCCGGCAAAGGCGGCAAGGGCCGCGAAATCGGCCTTGTGGAACAGCGACATCGCCTCGGCTGACAGGATCAGGGTCTGGCCCGGGGTGGACAACTCCTCCAGCAAGACCTCGCGGGTATCCGCCCCGATGCTGGCCGCTTCGGAAGGGTCAATGCCAAGGCGGGCCAAAGAGATGAAGTCGGTCAGATCGGACCGGAAGGCGCAGCTGAGCGCCACGGAATGATTGGCGGGCCCCAGGCGGGCAAAGCGCGTTGCCCCGTCGTCATAGCCCTCCATCGCCTGCTGGATCGACGAGGTTCCGGTCTTGTGCGGGCCGATATGCAGCCACAAGGTCTGTTTCATGGCCCCTCTTTGCCCTGCGGCGCTGTGTCAAGGCGCCTTGCCGTCCTTAGTCTTGGCCTGTCACCCCGAACGCGCGTGCAAGGGAAATCGCGACCTTGGGGTGCAAAGTGAATGCCCAAATCAAAGGGAAGGCAATGCGCCCTCGCTTGCGGATTTGGCAAGATAGCGCAGATAGGGCGCGATCCGGCTGGTTCTGGCGAGATGGAATTGAAACAACCGCGTCAGCGCCGCATCAGCCTCGGCCGGTACATCCGTGATGCCAAGGGCGTTCAAATGGGCAATCAGCGCGGGCAGCGCCGCGTTGCGGGCGCACAACAGGTCGTCCTCGGCAAAAATATCGCAGTCCGGCGCGTCCGGCAGGGTCAGGCAGTTGCGAAAGTCGATGCCGGTCTGCCGCTGCAGCCACTCCAGATCGGCAGGGTCAACCACAGAGCGCGCCCGCGACGGGGCAAGGCGGAACCGCCCCGGCAGGGCCTGTGCCAAGTCCTCGATCATCGCGCGCCGGGCTGCCTCATGGCGCCACGACCCGGTGGAAAAGGCGGCCGAGCGGTTCCAGAAATACAACAGTCCGATCGCCGCCGCAGACAGGCTTTCGTTGACCACAACGGCATCTGCGCGCGCCGGATGAACCCCCATCCGCTGTGCGGCATCGGCCAGAACGCCCCCCGCCCCGAAGGCCTGCCGATCATAGGCCACCACCTCGACAGCATCGCGCCCGAAGACCGCAAAGCTGATCTTCAGCCGCTTGCGAAACGACGGGCTGGACAGCTTCATGTCGTGGCCCCCGCCCCGGACGCGCTGCTGGAACGCCGAGCCGGCATAACTGACCGGATCGCGGACATAGACCAGAACCCGCACCCCGGCGGCATGGGCGCCCAGAACCTTTGCCAGCGCGGTCATCGAGGCGTGATCGAAATGCGACAGCGTCTCGCCCGACAGGATCAGCCGTGGCGTCGGGCCGGACAGTTCCGCCAGCAATCGCCGCCGGTTGATGGCCTTGTAGATCGGTGCCAACAGCCGCCCCAGCCCCTTGCGCCGCAGCCTGTCCTGCTGCGCGGGCCGACGATTGAACAGCGCGGCCAGCACAAGCGAATGGTTGGGCGCCCCAAGACGGGCATAGCGCGTCGTCCCGTCGTCATGGGCCTTCAATCCGTCCTGAATGGCCGTCGACCCGGTCTTGTGCATCCCGATGTGCAACCAGATCAGGTCCTTTTTCATCTGGAAGGATCCCTCCGCATCCGGGGCCCCGGGGGCGTCTTGGTTGTGAACTATGGCGGCCCCGGAAGGATTCGAACCCTCGACCCGCTGCTTAGAAGGCAGCTGCTCTATCCAACTGAGCTACGGGACCATTCCTTGCCTTCTAGACAAGCTCCTTTGTCATGAAAAGCGAATTGGGATCGTCCTCATAGCCTTCGAACGGGGAACACAGGGCGTAACCCGCCCGTTCATACAGCCGCCGCGCCACCACAAAGCCCGGCTGAACCCCGGTTTCCAGCGACAGCCGGGTCACAAGAGCCGCCCGGGCTGCTGCTTCGACATGGGCGAGCATGATCTTTGACAGCCCCCGACCCCGCGCCTCGGCCAGAACATGCATCGACTTGATTTCGGCATGTGCGGGGTCGGACAGATGCTTGAACGCTCCCATGGCCAGCGGCCCGCCATTCTCGCGCGCCACAAAGAACGCCACCGACGGGATGTCCAGTTCGCGGGAATCCATCATGTGAATGCTTTCGGGCGGGGTATCGGCATGCATGTCCGCCGTATGGCGTTCAAACAGCAAGGCTAGATCGGCACCCGTGGGATTTTCGCGACCGATCGTCAGGGTCGCGGGCATCGGAATTTCTGTGCCCAGGTTCATTGCCCGGCTCCCATCATTTCGGCCCCGTTGATCTTCAGGCTGCCCGGTTGGCTGGCGTCGATCTGCCAGACCAGTTCGCCCGAAGGGCCGGGCTGCGCCATGGCCTGCGCCACGCCCAGAACCGGCAGGACCTGCGATTTGATCTCGTCGGGTGCCTGTTCCAGCGCCGCCATGATCGCCCCGACCCCGGCAAGTGAGACCTTTGCCGTACCCGTCGGCACCCCGGCCATCCCGGCGGTCATCTGCCCTTCAAAGCCTAGCGCATAGGTCGCATTGCGCAGCGTCCCCGGCGCCAGGGTGATCTGCACCGCGCCTTCGGGCATCAGGGCCGCCAGCATCTGCGCATCGAAGCCTTCGGGCGGGGATGCCCCCATAGGCAGGTCCAGCAAGGTCAACCCCAAAGTCATTGCCGCCGCCAGATCATATTTTTCCACGGCGAAGTCGATGCTGAACTCTTCGGGCATCAGATCTGCCGCAAAGGGCGGCACCAGTCCTTCGGGCAGGGTCAGGCCTTTCAACCGCAGCGCCTCGCGGAACATACCGTCCGCCACGACGCCGCGCGCTTCGATTTCTCCGCCAATCTCGGCCATGCCAACGGTGCCGAAGGGCGTGATGACCGACGCATCGCGGTACAGCGCGCTTGCGTCAAGATGGTCAAAGAACGGGACGCCGTCGCGCAGGATCGCCTTTACCCCGGCGCGATCCGCCGCCATAGCCGCCTGATCGGGATGGGCCACGACCCAGGCGATCAGCGCGTAAACCGCCATGGGACGCAGCCCGGTCATCGACCCCTCTGCCGTTCCGCTTTCCACATCCACCGTGAACGCCATCGGCGGCGACCCGTCGGTTGACGGCAGGGTCACGGTTTCGCGCAGGCCCGACATCGAATAGCGCATCGAGGTGTCGACCCCGCCCGCCGCCCCTGCGACCGCGTTTGAAGCGTATTCCATCCGGTCGATCGCATAATCGACCTGCATGTTCCCGAAGGTCGGGTCGCTTTGAACCTGCGTCATGGTCAGGCCGGCCAGGGTTGATGTCGTCTGCGTAAAGCTCATCAGGGCTTCGTCGAAGGTCCCCGAAGAGACGACCGAGGCGACCTGAACCGTCATGTCCAGCGCGTCGGGGATGACCACGGCAAAGGACAGGGCCTGATCCTGCGCATAGGCCCAGGTGCCATCGCCGTTGTCGGTCAGACTGAATTTCAGCGGCGTCACCGACACTTGCGCCTTGTTCGGCCCGCCTTGGGGCATCAAGGCCGCCAGATCCACCGTGACGTCATAGCCGCCGTCGCCCACCGCGACCGAAAGCGCATCCTGCGCCGCGCCCAGATAGGTCTGCAAGACCGCCTTCAGGCCTTCGGCCCCCGCAACACTGGTGTCGGCAAGGGCAGGCAAGGCCAGGAAGGGCAGGCTCAGGCAGGTCGCGCGGAAAAGGTGGGGCATGCGGGGGTCCTTCGGACATCGGACGGGAAACGCCAGCGTCGGATCTTGAATACCTGCAGGGCTTGGGTCCTGTAAAGATCAGGGCTGCGGGCGGGTCGCCCGAAACCGCCCGCGCGGCGCCAGAAAGGCCCTTGTCGCCCAAAAAAGCGGCGAAGCGCGGGTTTGGCGAGCGCCGGGGCGGCTTGCCCGGTCACAGCGCCCTGGCGACCCCCAGACGACGCGCGGCCTCGCCCCAGCCCTGCTCCAGATAGATCCGCAGCCAGGGCGTAAAGCGTGACGGCGCCGCGCGGATCTGATCGGACAGGTCGGCCAGGCCGATCCAGGCGGTGTCCATCACCTCGGCGGGGTCGGGCGCAAGGGGGTGGTCCTCGCCGGTCCGGGCGACGTAAAGATCGACAACCTCATGTTCGATCATCCCGGATCCAACCTCGGCGCGATACTCGATCTGCCCGGCAGGGCGCAGGTCCAGCCCGGAGATGCCCAACTCTTCGCCCAGACGCCGAACCGCGCAGTCCGCCGGGTCCTCGCCCCATCGGGGATGGGTGCAGCAGGTATTCGCCCAAAGCCCCGGCGTGTGATATTTTCCCAGGGCGCGGCGCTGGATCAGGGTCCTGGCCCCGGCCATAACAAAGACCGAAATCGCCGGATGGCGCAGCCCGCGCCGATGCACCGCCAGCTTGTCCACCGGGGTCAGAACGCCGTCGATCCATGCCGGAACCATTTGGGTCATCATCCGTCCTGTCAGCCTGGAAAGCCCTTGCTCGGGGCACGGCGGGTGCCCGAGATTCTCCTCGCGGTCACGCAACGGGGGCCATTGCCCCTATTCCGCGTCGAAAAATCCCGGCCCGGCCCGGTCCAGCAACACCTCGGCCAAAGCGCGGCCCAGATCCGCACCCTTGGCGATGGGCCCGCGCATCTCTCCGGCGATCACCCGGCTGCCGTCGGGACGCAGGATCTCGCCGCGCAGCCACAGATCCGGGCCCTCGATCTCGGCAAGCCCGGCGATCGGGGTCTGGCACGACCCGTCCAGCCGGGCAAGATAGGCGCGCTCTGCCACCAGCCGATGACCGGTCGGCGCATCGTGGATCGCCGCCAGCATCGCCTCGGCCCGGTCATCATTGCGACGCCGTTCGACCCCGATTGCCCCCTGCGCCACCGCCGGCAACATGTCTTCGGCATCGACAGGGCGCGCGACATGGGCCATGCCCAGACGGTTCAACCCGGCCATGGCCAGAATGGTCGCCACGGCCACGCCCTCTTCCAGTTTCCGGATGCGGGTCTGCACATTGCCGCGAAACTCGACCAGTTGCAGGTCGGGCCGCCGATGGGCCAGTTGCGCGCGCCGCCGCAGGCTGGACGAGCCCACGACCGCACCCTGCGGCAGGTCCATGACCGAGGCCGCCAGCGTCGAGACAAAGCCATCCCGCGCATCCTCGCGCGGCAGATAGCAGTCCAGCGTCAGCCCCGGCGGCTGCAACACCGGCATGTCCTTCATCGAATGCACCGCGATGTCGATGACGCCCTCGGCAAGCGCGTCTTCGATTTCGCGGGTGAACAGGCCCTTGCCGCCGATATCCTTCAGCGCCCGGTCCTGAATCTGGTCGCCCGTAACCTTGATCACCACGATGTCAAAAGCCTCGGCCGGCAGGTCGAAGGCGGCCATCAGACAGCGGCGCACCTCTTGAGCCTGCCACAGCGCCAGGGGGGATCCTCGGGTGCCGATCTTCATGGGTCGGGCTGGGGTGGGAAGCGCGCGAGTCATGGCAACGGCATAACGCCGGGCCGAAGCGCTGACAACCAGATCAACAGCGTCAGATCCATTTCGCAAGCGGCGGCAGGCTCATCAGAACCGCGTTGGCGTCATGGCCGGATTCAAGGCCGAACCGGGTGCCCCGGTCGTAGACAAGGTTGTATTCGGCATAAAGTCCGCGATGCACGAGTTGGATGTCGCGGTCGGCTTCGGTCCAGGGGGTGCCGACGCGCTTTTCGGTCAGGGGCACGAAGGCGGGCAGAAAGGCGCGCCCGACATCCCGGGTCAGGGCAAAGTCGGCCTCCCAGTCGCCGGTGTTCAGATCGTCGTAAAAGATGCCGCCGACACCGCGCGCCCGGCCCCGGTGCGGCACAAAGAAGTATTCGTCCGCCCAAGCCTTGAACTTTGGGTAATAGTCCGGCGAATGCGGGTCACAGGCGGATTTTTGCACGGCGTGAAACTGCGCGGTATCTTCGGCGTATTCGATGCAGGGGTTCAGGTCGGACCCGCCGCCGAACCACCAGGCATGCGGTGTCCAGAACATCCGGGTGTTCATGTGGACGGCCGGACAATGCGGGTTGACCATGTGGGCAACAAGGCTGATCCCCGAGGCCCAGAAGCGCGGATCGCGATCCATCCCCGGCACGCCGCGCGCCGCCATCGCCTTTTGCGCCCGATCCCCCAGGGTGCCGTGCACTTCCGAGACGTTGACACCGATCTTTTCGAACACCCGCCCGCCGCGCATTACCGACATCAGCCCGCCGCCGCCATCGGCACGGCTGGTCGGCGTCACCTCGAACCGGCCCGGAACACCCTGACCATGCCTGTCTTCAAGCCCTTCGAATGCCTCGACAATCTGGTCGCGCAAGCTTCGAAACCAGGCCGAAGCTTGGGCCTTTTGTGTGTCGATTTCCATGGCCATCCCGTGCCAGCCGCCCCCGCGTGCCCAGCCTTAGTGAGTCCAGACGCCCCTGCGCGCCGTCGCGAAATTCTCGCCATAGCCGCCGGGCCGCAGGTTGGCCTTGCGGATCTGCGGTTCCACGACCTCGGCCTCGATGCCCCTTGAGGCCGCATAGGCAAGCGCCGCTTCCCGGCTGTCAAAGCGCAGCTTCACCTGGGTTTCGGTGTCATCACTGGCCGTCCAGCCCATCAAGGGGTCAATTTCGCGGGCCGATCCCTGGGCATATTCCAGAACCCAGACGCGGGACTTGCCCATCCCCGACTGCATGGCGCTTCGGGCAGGCTGATAGATACGGGCGCGCATGGTCGTCTCCCCAGTGGGGCGGCCCGAAGGGGGCGCCCCTGTTGACCCCGGTTATTCCGAAATCCCGCGCAAAGTGCAAGAGCACCGCGTCAATTCGCCCGGGATTTGATCAGGGGGCAAGCGCCACGCGGCGAAGGGAAGGTGCTGTCGGCCGGTCCACCGGGAGTGTGGGTGGGGTGTGGAGTGAACCAGCCGACAGCGGAAGTGTACTGCTTGCCCCCTGACTATTTCCCAGCCGAACCCGAATTGCAACCGAAAGATGATAACTTTATCCGCATTTTCCTTAAGATTGAAATTGATCCGCTAACTTTGCGGCAAAACACCTTAACGGCACCTGAACGAAGGCGGCTTAACCAAAGAACAAAAACAGAATATTGTCGGGTCTCACAGGGAATCATGCCATGCCGCACAACAATTCCAACGCCCTCTCCGCGCGCCCCGAGGTCTTGAGCAAGCCCAAGCTGGAAGGGGGACGGCGGTTTGTCCTGCACACCCCCTTCGAGGCCGCCGGCGATCAGCCGGTCGCGATTGCGGAACTGTCGCGGGGCGTTCTGGCGGGCGAGCACAATCAGGTGCTGTTGGGCGCCACCGGAACGGGCA
>JANMJC010000305.1:0-2562 GCA_031371185.1 Paracoccaceae bacterium
CCGCAAGAGATACCCGCCACGGGCGGCGTTCTGGTGGTGGCCAATCACCCCTTCGGCATCATCGACGGCCTGCTGATCGGGCATCTGGCAAGCCTGGGGCGCAGGGACGTCAAGTTGATGGTGCACAGCCTTCTGGCGCAGCCGCCAGAGGTGAAGGACGCGCTGTTGCCGGTGGACTTCGGCGGAACGGCCGGGTCGCGCCGGGTTTCGGCCCAGACCCGCACGCAGGCGGTGGACTGGCTGGATCAGGGCCATGTTCTGGTGATCTTTCCCGCCGGGGGCATTTCGACCGCGCCAAAGCCCTGGTCGCGCCGCGCCGCCGACCCGGCCTGGCATCCGTTCCTGGCCCGGCTTGCCAGCCGACCGGGCGTGAAGACCGTGCCGATTTTCGTGCATGGCCAGAACTCGCGGGTGTTTCAACTGGTCAGCCATTTCAGCTATCCCTTGCGCATCGCGATGATCTTCCACGAGACGCGGCGGCGCGTGAACCGGCCAGTGCGGGTGGCCATCGGGCAGGCGCTGGATTGCAGCAGCATCGAACGGGATCGGATCGTGGCCTATCTGCGCGACGTGACCCTGTCGTTGGGCGGGTTGGACCCGCAGGCAAAGTATATCTACCCCCG
Source organism: Paracoccaceae bacterium (assembly GCA_031371185.1). Taxonomy (GTDB): domain Bacteria; phylum Pseudomonadota; class Alphaproteobacteria; order Rhodobacterales; family Rhodobacteraceae; genus CAIYZT01. The sequence goes on from JANMJC010000305.1 coordinate 624, forward strand.
GCACTTCAGGTTTTGACCGGGGGACGGGACCGGCGCGCATTTGGCGGGGCGGCACCTTGCGCCCCGGACCGGCCTTGTCGACGGGGCGCGGGGGTGGGCCCTGCGGATTGACACGAGGTCAGGGCTGTGATTGACGCTTCCGGCACAGGTGTCGGGAACCCCCATGGCCGCCGTTTCAGATTTGCAAACCATGCTGCGGACCATGAGTCCGCTTCTGGCCGCCGAGCCCTATGGCGTCGTCTCGGTTGGGTCCATCCCGGCTGGTCTGACACCCTTTGCGACCGTGGCCGAGGCAGAGGGGCTGACCCTTGTGGCGATGCAAACCGCATTGACGGCCGTGGACCTTCCCCCGGGCGGGGCCTGGGCCCTGATCAGCCTGACCCTGCACTCGGATCTGGCGGCGGTGGGACTGACGGCGGCCTTCGCGAGTGCACTGGCGGCCGAGGGGATCAGCGCCAATGTGATCACGGGCTTTCACCACGATCACATTCTGGTGCCCTGGGCGCGCAGAAACGATGCCATGGCAGCCTTGCAGCGGCTGGCGGATGCTTGAAGCCGCGGTTCAGGGCTATCTGGTGTCGGTCAGCCTGATCCTTGCGATCGGGGCGCAGAACGCCTTTGTGCTGCGGCAGGGCATCAGGGGCGAGCATGTGCTGGCGGTGGTGCTGGTCTGCGCGCTGTCGGATGCGGTTTTGATCGGGGCGGGTGTGGCCGGGTTCGGCCTGGCATCGGCGCGGTTTCCCTGGCTGGGCGACGCGATGCGATGGGGCGGGGTTGCCTTTCTGCTGGTTTATGGCGCGCTGCGGTTTCGGGCGGCGCTTCGCGGTGGCGAGGCCCTGCGACCCGCAGAAGGCCAGCGCGCCAGCCTGGGGGCGGTCCTTGGGACCTGTCTGGTGCTGACCTGGGCCAATCCGCATGTCTATCTGGACACGGTGGCGCTGATCGGGTCGATCGCGGTGCAATATGCGCCGTTCCAGGTGGAATTCGCGGTTGCGGCGGCCTTCGGGTCCTTGTCGTTCTTTGCCGCCCTGGGCTTTGGCGCTCGATTTCTGGCGCCGATCTTTGCCAACCCGAAGGCCTGGGTGGTGCTGGAAGTGGGCATCGGCGTGACCATGTGGACCATTGCGGCCGTGCTGGCCCTTGGGGGATGACTGCGGGGCCTCTGCCTGGCCCGGCCTGGTCCGACCTGGCCCGGTCGCGCGCGGGTTCAGGGCCGGGACTTTGGTCGCGGCCTGACGGAAAGTGCCGGCATGCCAATTGCCCTGAGGGGCCGGCCGGTCTTAGGGTGGGGACATGCGCTTTGGGGCCGGGTGACCGCCAAGACGCGACCAGTTCGGCCCAAGGGGCCTTTTGGCGGGGAAAATGCCGGCATGACCAGACGCAGAACCTTGAAAGCGCGGATGGCCGAATGGGTGCCGGGGTGGCTTTTGCGGGCGCGGCGCAGGTTGACCGGCGTTCCGGACTATCTGACAGCCGAGCCAAGGCCGATGATCTTTTTCCACCATGACATCGTGTTGGCCTGGTCGCCCAAGTCGGCCTGCACCGATCTGATGCTGTGGTACCTTGCGCAAGAGGGGCTGTTGCAGGAAGCCATGGATCTGAACCCCTTTGCCCATGTCTATCGCGGCGAGCGGTACTACCTGAGCGCCAGCTACAAGGCGCGGGCGCGGGCGCTGGCCGCAAGCGGGGGCAGGGGCTTCACGCTGGTGCGGGTGACGCGCGATCCCGCCAAACGGCTGGTCTCGATTTTCCGCTATGTGCTGCGCATGAAGTTCATGGATCCCTTCGTGGCCGCGAAAATCGGTCGCGACCCGGCGCAGGGCCTGTCTTTGCTGGACCTTGACCAGACGCTGCGCGGCGAGGATCTGGGGGTTCATGGTCGCATCAACGTGCACTGCCACCGGCAGGATCAGCCGGTCTGGCACCTGCCCTTCGACCG
>JANMJC010000311.1:0-6096 GCA_031371185.1 Paracoccaceae bacterium
CCGCGACCGGCACCATCGACGTCACCGTGATGGGCGAAACCTTTGCCGGTCTGGGCCAGCGCGTTCACAACGTCTGGGAGGCGGAACCCGAAGGGGCCTATGTTCCGACCGGGGCCAAGGCGGTGATCACGGCGGTGACGCAGGCCGAGGTTTTTGTCGCCGGCGCGGCCTTTGATCAGGTCCTTGCCCCCTTTGCCATCCGCGCGCCCGACATCGACCCGGTCCAGTATGGCAGCGACGAGACCAAAACCCATCGCAAGATCAAGCACATCCTTGGGACAAGATATCACGGCCGGGTGGGCCGCCTGCTGGTGTCGGAATTGTATACCGTGGGCACCGGGGGCTGGTCGGGGTTCCCAAGCCACAAGCACGATACCGACCGCCTGCCGATCGAAACCCGGCATGACGAGGTCTATAATTTTCGGTTCGACCCGCCGCAGGGGTCGGGTCTGCAGATGTTGCAACGCGAAGACGGCAAGCCCGGGGATGCCTATCATCTGGTCGACGGCTCGACGGTCTGCGTCGACCGGGGCTATCATCCCTGCGCCGTTCTGCCGGGTTACCAGATGTACTATTTCACCATTCTTGCCGGACTGTCGCAACGCTCGCTTGTGCAGTTCTTCCAGCCGTCCCATGCCGATCAGATCGAAACCATCCCGGGGATCAAGGACATGATTGCCACGTTCAAATGACCCTCGCCACCCTGAAACAGGTGCTTGATCCGGGGTCGGGGCGCGCCGTGGCCGGTCTGGTTGTGCTGGGCTGGGAAGAGGCGCGCGCCTTTGTCGAGGCTGCCGAAGCCGAGGGCCGTCCGGTGATCCTGCAATGCGGCCCGGGCTGCCGCGCCTATACCCCGCTGCCGGTGATGGCCGCCATGTTCCGCACCTTGGCCGAAGCGGCGTCGGTGCCGGTCGTCACCCATCTGGACCACGGCGAAAGCGCTGCGATCTGCGCGCAGGCCATGGATCTGGGCTTTACCTCGGTCATGTACGACGGATCGGCGCTGCCGCTTTCGCAGAACATCGCGGAAACCGAACGCGTGGTCACATTGGCCCGGGAGGCTGGCGCCTCGGTCGAGGCCGAGTTGGGACTGGTCGGTTATGCGGCGGGAAACCCCGGGCTTCCGACCGACCCGGATCAGGCGGCGGCCCTTGCCGCGACCGGCATCGACGCCCTGGCCATCTCGGTGGGCAATGTTCACCTGATGCAGACCCATGACGCCGTAATCGACTGGGCGGCCCTGCGCCGGATCGAGGCGGCGGTGCCCGGTCTTCCCCTTGTTCTGCACGGCGGATCCGGGATCGCGGCAGAGGAGCGACGGCGTCTGGCGCAGGAAACCCAGGTCTGCAAGTTCAACATCGGCACCGAACTGCGCGAAGTGTTCGGCGCGGCCCTGCGCCAGGCCGTCGCCCGGGATCCGACGCGTTTTGACCGCGTGGCGATCCTGTCAGAAACCATCCCCCCGCTGGTTGTGGCGACGCGAAAGCTGATTTCGGGGTTCTGAACGGTCAGGGCGTGGCACCGATCGATGGCCGCATTTCCCGCAAGCGCTGCCCTAAACTGCGCAGCGACAAGGCGCGACACGGCAATTTCGATTCCTTGTGTCCCGGAACCGCTTTAGGAAGGGGGGATGACGGACGATCTGGCAACGATTTTCGGTGATCTTGTGGCCAAGGGCCAATTGCGCCCGGACCCGGCGCAAATGGCCGTCTTGCAACAGATGCAGGGCCTGAAAGACTGGCTTGAAGCCAATGTGACGCGAAAGGTTGGCCTTTTTGCCGGATTGTTCGCCCGTCCGGTCCAGCCCCCCAAGGGGTTCTATCTGTGGGGCGGGGTCGGGCGCGGCAAGTCGATGATGATGGACCTGTTCTGCGACAAGGTGAACATCCCCCAGAAACGGCGCGTCCATTTTCACGCCTTCATGCAGGAAATTCACCGCGCCCTGCACGACGCCCGCAAATCCGGCGTCGACGATGCCCTGGCGCCGGTGGCCGAGGCCCTGTGCCGCGACCTGCGTCTGTTGGCCCTGGACGAAATGCAGATTTCGGACATCACCGACGCCATGATTGTCGGACGGCTGTTTGACAAGTTGCTGGCCGGGGGGGTGGTCATTGTCACCACCTCGAACCGGCCGCCGGACGATCTTTACCTGAACGGGCTGAACCGGGCCCTTTTCGTGCCGTTCATCGAGATGCTGAACGACCGGCTGGAAGTGCTGCATCTGCAAAGCCCGACCGATTACCGCCAGCACCGGCTGCAGGGCGCAAGGCGCTATTTCCACCCCGCAGGCAAAGCCCGGGCCGAGATCGACGCGCTGTGGAACGATCTGACCGGCGGGGCACCTCCGCAGGTCCTGTCCCTGCCGGTCAATGGTCGTCAGGTCGAAATTCCGGCCTTCGTCAGCGGCATCGGCCGCGCCAGTTTCTGGGAGCTTTGCGCCAAACCGCTTGGCCCGGCGGATTTTCTGGCCATTGCGGCAGCGGTCAAGGTTCTGATCCTTGAAGACATCCCGCAACTGTCCTCGTCAAACTACAACGAGGCCAAAAGGTTCGTGACGCTGATCGACGCGCTGTACGAAGCGCGGGTGCGCCTGATCGCCTCGGCGGCGGACGAGCCCGAACGGTTGTACATCGAAGGGGCCGGCACCTTCGAATTCGAGCGGACCGCCAGCCGGTTGCGCGAAATGCAGGCCGCCGACTGGGGTGATCAGGACGCGGGCGGATGAAAGCTGGGCAGGGCCACGATCCTTCCGCGCTTTTGTCCCATTCCGGGAATAGGGTTGCCCAAGACATTTTGTCCTTCAAGCGAATGGTTGCTGCCCCATGCCAAAGCTGACCTGCTTTACGGCCTATGACGTGCGCGGGCGTCTGGGGGTCGATCTGACCCCCGACATTGCCGCGCGCATAGGCCGGGCCTTCGCGCAGGTCCTGGGGGCGCGTCGCGTGGTGGTCGGGCGCGATTGCCGCGCCTCCTCTGTGGCCCTGTCCGAGGCGCTGATTGCGGGGCTGATGTCCGACGGGGTCGAGGTTCTGGATCTGGGGTTGGCCGGAACCGAAGAGATGTACTGGGCGACCACCGAATTTCAGGCCGACGGCGGCATCGAGGTGACAGCCAGCCACAATCCGATGGATTACAATGGCCTGAAGATGGTCGGCGCAGGCTCGGCGCCTTTGGGCGGCGCGACGGGGCTGGGCCGGGTTCGCGACCTTGCCGAAGCCGGGCTTTTCGGCGCGGGCAAGGCGGGTGGTTCGCGCAAAGACATCGCGGGCCCGGCGCGCGCAGCCTATGTGGCGGCGGTTCTGCGGTTTGTCGATGTTGCGGCCCTGCGGCCCCTGCGCATCGTGGTGAACTGCGGCAATGGCGCGGCGGGGCCCACCTTTGACGCCCTCGCGCAGGCCCTGCACGACGCGGGCGCGCCCCTGACATTCCTGCCGTTGCACCACGATCCCGACGGCAGCTTTCCCAACGGCATTCCCAACCCGCTTTTGCCGCAGAACCGGCCGGTGACGGCCAACCAGGTGCGACTGAACGGTGCCGATCTGGGCATTGCCTTTGACGGAGATTTCGACCGCTGCTTCTTCTTCGACGCCGCCGGCGATTTTGTGGATGGCGAATATATCGTGGGGCTTCTGGCGCAGGTCTTTCTGGCCAAAGAGCCCAAGGCGAGCATCGTTCACGATCCGCGCGTGATCTGGAACACCCGCGATGTCGTGGCCCGGTCGGGCGGGCGCGCGGTGCAGACCCGCACCGGCCATGCCTTTGTCAAACAGGCCCTGCGCGACCATGGCGCGGTCTATGGCGGCGAAATGTCGGCCCACCATTATTTTCGCGATTTTGCCTGCTGCGATTCGGGCATGATCCCCTGGCTGCTGATCGCCGAATTGATGGGGCGAACCGGCCAGTCCCTGGCCCAGTTGGTCAACGACCGCCGCCGCGCGTTTCCCTCTTCGGGCGAGATCAACTTTACCCTCACCGACCCCAAGGCGGCGATGGCGCGCGCCCGCGCGCGGTTCGGCCCCCTGGCACAGTCGATCGACGAGATGGACGGGGTCAGTTTTGTCTTTGAAACCTGGCGGTTCAACCTGCGGTCTTCAAACACCGAACCTGTGGTCAGGCTGAACGTCGAATCCCGCGCCGACCCGCAAATTCTTGTGGAAAAAGTTAAAGAAATCAGCGATTTGTTGTTGGCTGAGTTGTCTTGAATGGAAAGCGTGTCATGGCCCAGATGATCACTCCGGTCCTGTTGTGCGGCGGGTCGGGCACGCGGCTTTGGCCCCTGTCGCGCAAAAGCTACCCCAAGCAGTTCTCGGCACTGACCGGGGATGAAAGCCTGTTTCAGGCCTCGGCTCGCCGGCTTTCAGGGCCTGATTTCGCCGCGCCATTCGTGGTGACAGGCGGGGATTTCCGCTTCATCGTCACCGAACAGATGGCGGCGATCGGGCGTCGCTCGGCCGCGATCCTGATCGAGCCCGAGGGTCGCAACACCGCGCCTGCGGTTCTGGTGGCGGCCCTTGCCCTGCACGCAAAATCCCCCGGCACCCTGATGCTGGTCGCGCCGTCCGACCATGTGATCCCGGACGCCGCCCTGTTTCGCGCCGCAGTCCAAGCCGCCGTGCCCGCCGCCCTTGCGGGACAGTTGGTGACCTTTGGCATTCGCCCGGACCGCGCCGAAACCGGCTATGGCTGGCTGGAGTTGACGCGCGCCGCCGGTGATTTCGCCCCCGTGCCGCAACCGCTGAAACGGTTCGTGGAAAAGCCCGACCTGCCGCACGCGCGCGCGATGCTGGACGGCGGCCGCCATCTGTGGAACGCGGGGATTTTCCTGTTCACCACCAGCGCTATCCTGCAAGCCTTTGCCGATCACGCGCCCGACATGCTGGAACCGGCGCAGGCCGTGCTGGAGGGCGCAACCTGCGATCTGGATTTCACCCGACTGGACCCCGCCCATTGGGGCCGGATCCGCGACATCTCGATTGACTATGCGGTGATGGAACAGGCCCGGAACCTGACGGTCCTGCCCTTTGGCGGCCAGTGGTCGGATCTGGGCGGATGGGATGCGGTGTGGCGCGAAACCGGCCCGGACGAAAGCGGCATGGTTCTGACGGGCGATGCAACCGCGATCGACTGCGCGGATTCGCTTCTGCGGTCCGACAGTTCGGGGCTGGCGCTGATCGGAATCGGGCTGAAGAACATCGTCGCCATTGCGATGAACGACGCGGTCCTGATTGCCGACAAAAGCCGCACGCAGGATGTGAAACTGGCGGTCGCGGCGTTGAAGCGCGACGGCAAGCGTCAGGCTGAAACCTTTCCGCGCGATCACCGGCCCTGGGGCTGGTTTGAAAGTCTGGCCCTTGGCCCGCGCTTTCAGGTCAAGCGGATCACGGTCAACCCCGGTGCCGCCCTGTCCTTGCAAAGCCACCATCACCGCGCCGAACACTGGATCGTGGTCGAAGGCACGGCACGGGTCACGATTGACGATCAGGTCAAGCTTGTGACCGAAAATCAGTCGGTCTTCATTCCGCTGGGGTGCAGGCATCGGCTTGAAAACCCCGGGAAACTGCCGATGGTCCTGATCGAGGTGCAGACCGGGTCCTATCTGGGCGAGGATGACATCATCCGCTACGACGACGTCTATGCACGCGGGCAGGGGGCCAAGGGTTAGGCTGCCAAAACCTGAAACGCCTTATCCCCAGGCCTGCCACAACAGCCGCGCGGCCAGTGCCAGGCACACCCCCACCAGCAAAGGCCGGATCAACCCCGCCCCCACCCGCATCGCGGCCCTTGCGCCCAAGGTGGCCCCGGCGACCTGCGCCGCCGCCATCGCCAGGCCAACCGCCCACAGAATATGGCCGCCAAAGGCGAAGACCATCAGGGATCCGAAGTTCGAGGCGAAGTTCAGGAATTTGGTGTGGGCGGTGGCTTTCAGAACCCCCTGACCGGCCAGAAGTACAAAGGCGAGCATGAAAAAGCTGCCGGTGCCGGGCCCGAAAAAGCCGTCGTACAGCGCCAGCAGCGGCACGACCGTGAGGCCAAAGGCCATGGGCGTCAGGCGCTGATGGCCGTCGGCATCTGTCAGCCCGGGCTTCAGCCAGAAAT
>JANMJC010000312.1:0-1838 GCA_031371185.1 Paracoccaceae bacterium
GGCGCGCAACCGTCCCAGCTCGGCCGCCCCGGCCAGTTCTGCGGCCTTGATTTCCACATCCAAATCGGTGGTATAGCCGTTATTGTTCGGGCCGGCATCGGAAGGGGCGGCGGGGGGGGGCGGCTCCAGCGGGGCCTCGCCCTCGGGCAGTTCGGCCTCGTCGCCCTGCTCCATGTCGGCAGAGTCTTCCATGGTGACCTGGGCCTGGCTCTGGTCGTCCTGGTCTTCCTGCGCGCTGTCGGGCGCGGCTTCGCTGTCCTCGGACTCCTGATCGTCGGACCCTGCGTCTTCGGGGTTTTCCTCGGCCTCGTCCTCGCCGCCCTCGTCCTGCGGCTCGTCTCTGTCGGGGTCGTCACCCAACTGGTCGCCGTAACCCAGATCGGCAATCACCTTGCGCGCCAGCCGGGCAAAGGCCGCCTGATCGGACAGCACATCGTCCAGATGTTCAAGGGTGCCCGCGGCCTGTTCCTCGATGAAGCCGCGCCACAGGGCCATCACATTGTCCGCGCCCTTCGGCAGGGCCCGCCCGGTGGCCAACTGGCGCACCAGATAGCCCGCCGCTACCGGCAGGGGCGCGTCGGCGGCCGAAGTGATCTGGGAATAGCCCTTGCGTTCGGCCTCATGGGCGATCTTGGCGTCGATGTTGGTGGCGGTGCCGGGCATGGCCCGCGCGCCGACCGCTTCGCAGCGCGCGGTTTCCATGGCGTCATAGATGTCGCGCGCCAGGGGCCCGGTCGGGGCATAGCGCGCCGAGGTCACCTCGTTGTGGTACCTTCGGCGCAGCGCAAAGGCATCGGCCGTGCCCCGCGCCAAGAGCACCTCGTCGCGCGTCATGCGGCGCGAGACCTGCGGCAGGCGCACGCCCTCTTTGGTCATGGCGGCCGGATCGACCGAAAAGGTCACCGTCATGTCGGCATCATCGGCCATGGTGCGCGTGGCATCGGCCAGCGCCTTTTTGAACGGATCGGCGGGGTTGTCTGTGGGCTTTATCATGATGGCGCCAGATTGGCAGTTTGGGGGCATGGGGGCAAGGGCGGGTGGCGGAATAGCCTGCGCCTGCCAAACCGGCGTTCCGTGCATCTGCGCACAGTTCAGGGGCCGTTTTGCGGAATTGGCGCGCGGGGGAGCAGTGCCTAGCTGTTACTCATCGCAACCGTTTTGAACAGGTGCCTCAAATGACCAAACCGAAAATCGCCCTCATCATCGGCTCGACCCGCGCGAGCCGCTTTGCCGACATTCCCGCCCAATGGATGCTGGCCCAGGCCAGGGCGCGCGAAGACATGACGGTGGAGCTGGTCGATCTGCGCGACTATGACCTGCCCCTGTTCAACGAGATGGCGTCGAACCTGTGGATGCCTTCGGCCGATCCCAGGGCCGTGGCCTGGCAGAAGAAGATCGGTGAGTTTGACGGCTATATCTTTGTGGTGGCTGAATACAACCGCTCGGTCACCGGATCGCTGAAGAACGCGATGGATCAGGCCTATGTCGAATGGGGCCACAAGCCGATGACGGCGATTGCCTATGGCGCTGTCGGCGGCACCCGCGCGCTGGAGCATCTGCGCAGCATCGCGGTCGAGTTGCAGATGGTCCCGACGCGCAACGCCGTGCATATCGGCGGGTCCGATTTCTTTGCCGTGCATCCCGGCATGGGCGGTTCGGGCAAGATGGCCGACATCGAGGCGCATCTTCTGCCGGCGGCCAAATCCTCGCTGGACGATGTTGTCTGGTGGGCAAAGGCCACGATGGCCGCGCGGGTTTGAGAAAACGCCGGAAGTCGGGTCATCGACATCAAGCGGCGTGGGCTCGAGATCGCACCGGACCTTGCCATCGGCGATGGC
>JANMJC010000315.1:0-10119 GCA_031371185.1 Paracoccaceae bacterium
GGATGGGGGGTGAAACGCCGCAGCAAGCCGCCCTGTTGCGGCAGTTGGAAGGTCTTGCACAGATTGCGCAACTCCAGCGCGGGGGCTTGGGTCATGGCAGGTTCCAGCAGGCGGCGGCGCGGTGGGGCGCGATGGCGACAAAGGCGGGCGCTGTCACAGAGCATTCGGGCAGGGCCCGGCCGCAGCGCGGATGAAACGGGCAGCCAGAGGGCGGATTGGCCGGATTGGGCGAGGCGCCCGGAATTTCGATCAGCCGCTGCTTGCCCGGACTGCGCCCGGGGATCGAGCCCATCAGCGCGCGCGTATAGGGATGGGCGGGGGCATCGAAGATGTCCTGCACCGGGCCTTCCTCCATCACACGGCCGCCGTACATGACCACCACCCGGTCGACCGTTTCGGCCACCACGCCCAGATCATGGGTGACCATGACCAGACCCATGCCGAATTCGGCCTGCAAATCCTTGATCAGTGCCAGTATCTGCGCCTGAATCGTCACATCCAGCGCCGTCGTCGGCTCGTCCGCGAACAGGATCTGCGGGCGGCACGACAGCGCCATGGCGATCATCGCGCGTTGCAGCATGCCGCCGGACAATTGATGCGGATAGCTGAGCAGGATGGCCTCGGGCGATTTGATTTCGACCCGCTTCAACAGGGCCGCAGCTTCGGCGCGGGCTTCGCGCTTTGACACGGCGCGGTGGGCGCGGATGGTTTCGACAATCTGATGCCCGATGGTAAAGACCGGATCAAAGGCGGTCATCGGGTCTTGAAAGACCATGGCGGCCACGCGTCCGCGCGTCGCGGCCAACTGGCGCCCGGTGGCCCGCAGCATGTCGACGCCGCCCAGCACCATCCGGTCGGCGGCAATTCGGGCCGGCGGTTCGCGCAGAAGGCGCATCACGGCCATGCAGGTCACCGACTTGCCCGACCCCGATTCGCCGACGATCCCCAGGCTCTCGGCGGCCTCAAGCCGCAGCGTCATGCCGCGAACCGCCTGCACGACGCCGTCGTGCTGCGGAAAACTGACGGTCAGGTTTTCGATCTCGACAAGCGACATGGGACTTCCGTTTTCAGGAATGCCTCTTCCGACCGGGGGGCCGGAAGAGGCGGGGGCCTTACTTCGTCACATGGGTGTAGAAGTACAGACCCAGTTGGCGCAGCGGCGTAAAGCCCAGATCGTTCGGCTTGACGCCATCGCCCTTCAGGTCCTTGCTGACCACGGCATTGGTGATCGGGTGGACCAGCGGCACGAAGGACGCGTTGTCGATCAGCACCTGTTCGGCCTGTTCGTACAGCTTTTCACGGTCTTCCCAGACCGGCGAGCTGTCGGCCTTGGCCACCAGATCGTCATAGGCCTGAATGTGGTGGTCGTGACGTCCGCCATCAAAGAAGATGCCGTAGAAGTTCGACGGGTCCAGATAGTCGTACTCGTAAGGGGCAAGGAACAGGTTGTTCTTCTTCTCCATCAGCCCCGCCATCCAGTCCTTGGTCGGCATCACCTTGATGTTCATGGTGATCCCAAGGATGTCTTTGAACTGGGCCTGAAGGTATTGCAGCATCGGCGCGCTGATCGCCCCGTTATAGCCGCCCTGATCGCGATACCAGATTTCCACCTCGGGGAAGCCCTCTCCGCCGGGATAGCCCGCATCGGCCATGAACTGCTTGGCCTTTTCGGGGTCAAAGACCGCCTGCGACGTGACCGTCTCGTTGTACCCGGGGTAGCCCGGCGGCAGCAGCGACTTGCCGGGGATCGCCAGGTCTTTCAACACGGTCGCGGTCATCTCGTCGCGGTTGATGGCGTATTGGAACGCCTTGCGCACGTTGATGTTGTCAAACGGCGCCATGTCCAGCCCGAAGGAAAGATAGCTGGTGGCGAACACCGCGTTCTTGGCGATCTGGCCGGGGAAACGCTGTTCGACAAAGGGAATCTGTCCGGCGTTCAGATAGGAAAAGTCGGACTCGCCCGCCATGAAGGCCGGCAGTCCTACCTCTGGCGCACCCAGGGACGGATCAATCACCAGCCGGTCAGCCTGCGCTTGCCACGGCCCGGTGTAGGTCGGGTTCTTGATGAAGGTCATCTTGTTGTTCGACTTCTCCCAGCTTTCCAGCAGGAAGGGGCCCGACGACACCATGGTGTCGACATTGGCGGCATATTCGTCGCCCAGCTTGTCCCAGACATGTTTGGGCACGGGATACCACAGCGACACCACGCCCGGCAGATAGGGTTTGGGGGCCGCGGTGGTGACTTCGATCGTCAGGTCGTCAACGGCCTTGATGCCAAGGGTTGCGACATCCGCCTCGCCCTTCGTTACGGCATCCCAGTTCGCGATGCCGCCCGCATAGCCCCAGTACCAGGCGAAATCATAGCCGGTGGTGGCGGCGCGCTGCAGGGCAAAGATGTAGTCGCTGGCTTTCAGCGGTTCTCCGTCGCTCCACACCAGACCGGGGCGCAGTTTGAAGGTCCAGACCAGCCCGTCATCGGACTGCGACCAGCTTTCGGCTCCCAACGGGCTGAGTTCAAAGTTGTTGTCGAAACTCGTCAGCGGCAGCATGACGATCTCGGGGTTCCCGGCCCGGGCATAGACGGTCTTCATATAGTCCATATAGGTGCCGCTGGTGCTGTCACCCGCGCTGTAAATGGTGACTTCCGCCACCGAAGGCGTCGTCCACAGCGTTGCCGCCGCGACAAGTGCCCCCATCAATCCTCTCAATTTTCTCATCGTTTCCTCCAAGCTCCAAGTTTCTCGTTGGCAGGACCCCCGGTTGCCCTGTGCCGCAAGGCAAGAGTGAAAACTGAGCACCGAGGATTTGGACCGAGAACGGTTCTGGACCGGGCCCAATGTCATATGTCTGACAACTTTTCGGGCGTCGCGCAACTGTTGCGGTGACCAATCGTCAAATTTGCGGCATGCAAGACGGGCTGTTGAATCTTTTCCAAAGATGGAACATCTGGAACCGGGGCCATTCGGTGGAGAAGTTCAGGATGCGGGTCAACAGACGGGTGGCGATGACCGGGCTTTTAGGGGCCGCGTGGGGGGTGACGTCGGGGCTTGGCCCGGACGCGCAGAAGATCACCCTCGCGTTGCAGGAAGGCGGCACGGCGTCGTGGGAAATCGCCGCGATGCAGGCGGCGATGCTGGACGAACAGCACCGAATCACCATTGAGGTGCGCGGCGTGGCCGACAGCAAAGCCGGTCAGGTGGCGTTGCAGGCGGCCGCGGTGGACGCGATTCTGTCCGATTTCGTCTGGGTTTCGGCGCAGCGCCATCAGGGAGCGGATTTTACCTGCGTTCCGCATTCGCTGGCCGTCGGCGGGCTGATGACCAACCCGGCCGGGCCGGTGGCTTCGGTGGCCGATCTGGAGGGCCACACACTGGCCGTGGCGGGCGGACCGGTCGACAAGAGCTATCTGATCCTGCAGGCCTATTACAACGCCACGACGGGCCGCGATCTTTCAGATCTGATTTCGGCCGAATTCGGCGCCCCGCCCCTGGTGAATGAAATGCTGATCGGGGGGCAGGCACAGGCGGCGCTGAACTTCTGGCACTTCAACGTGCGGGCCGCTTTGGCGGGCATGCAGGAACTGATGTCGGTGCGGCAGATGCTGGCGGACCTGGGCGTGTCGCAGACCCCACCGCTGTTGGGTTGGGTGTTCGCAGAAGCAACCGCCGCCGCCAGGCCAAAGGCGATCCAGCGCTTTCTGGATGCCTCTTTTGCCACCAAGGGCCTGTTGTTGCGCGATGATGCGATCTGGACCACCATTCGCGGCAGCATGAAGGGCGCAGAGACCGACGACACGCTGTTCACCGCGCTGCGCGATGCCTATCGGGCGGGCATTGTGACCCGCTATGGGGCGGCGGACGTGCAAGCGGCGCGCGAAACCTTTGCGATCCTCGCGGCTTATGGCGGCAGCGAAGGGGTGGGCGGCGGGTCCGATCTGGCCCAGGGCACCTTCTGGGCGGGCTACCGCAGATAGGGCGATGGATGCCGAAGGATCCGAAACCGGCAGCGCGCGCGGAGCGACCGACAGGGGCGTGGCTGGAATGGCTGTCGCTGCCTCTGCTTCTGGCGATCTGGCAGGGGCTGGCCCTTGTGGCGGCCTCGCGGTTCCTGCCTTCGCCGGTTCTGGTGGCCGGGCAGATCGTGGAACTGTCGGCCCAAGGGCATTTGCTGACCGATTTCGCCCGGACACTGACGCGCGCTTTGCTGGGGTTCGCCGCGGCGATGCTGCTTGGCACGATCCTGGGCCTCGCCTTGGGCCGGAATTCCGCCCTTGACCGCCTGTTCGGCCCTTGGGTTCTGGTCGGGCTGAACCTGCCTGCCATTGTTGTGGCAATCCTGTGCTATATCGGGATGGGTCTGACCGAAGTCGCGCTGATCCTTGCCGTGGTGATCAACAAGACACCGCTGGTCATCACCACGATCCGCGAGGGCGTGCGCAGCTTTCAGCCCGACTATGACGAGTTGGCCGAAGTGTTTCGTCTGCCCTTCGCGCGCCGCCTGCGGCTGATCCACCTGCCGCAGCTGATGCCCTTCGTGATGACGGCGGCCCGCACGGGTCTGGCCCTTGTGTGGAAGATCGTGCTGGTCTTCGAGGTTCTGGGATCCGATGGCGGGGTCGGGTTTCGCATCGGGATCTTCTTTCAGTATTTCGACATGACGGGCATCCTGTCTTACACCACGGTTTTCGTGGCACTGGTGATGATCGTCGAACATGGCGTCTTGCGCCCGGTCGAACGGAGGGTGGTCAGATGGCGATCGGACCCGCCCTGAACCTTCGGATTGTCCGCCAGCAGTTCGGCCCGACTGCGGCCCCCCTCTTTGGGCTTTTGACCCTGAATGTGGCGCCCGGCGAGGTTGTCGCCGTGATCGGTCCTTCGGGGGTGGGCAAAACCACCCTGCTGCGCATGATCGGCGGCCTTGAAACCGGGTATCAGGGCCAGATTCTGATCGACGGGCTGCCGCCCGACAAGGCGCCTCCTCCCGGTTTCGTGTTTCAAGAGACCCGGCTTTTGCCGTGGTTGACCGTCGCCGCCAACCTGCGCGCGGTGCGGCCCGACATGTCCCTGCCCCAGATCGACGCCCTTTTGAACCGCGTCGGGCTGGCGGGAACGGCGGGCGCCTATCCGCGCCAGTTGTCGGGCGGAATGGCGCGACGGCTGGGGCTGGCCCGGGCAATCTGCGTCAATCCCCGGCTTTTGTTGCTGGACGAGCCCTTTGTGTCGCTTGACCCGGCGGCGGTTTTGGATCTGCGCGCCGTCTGCCTGTCGGTCTTTGACGAACACCGCCCGACCGTCATACTGGTGTCGCATGACCCGGCAGACGCCGCCTGTCTGGCGGACCGGGTGATCATCCTTGGCGCGAGACCTGCCGTAATCATGGCCGATGTTCCGCTGTCGCCCGCGGCCAAGCAGCGAACCGCGTCGGATGTTGACCGTCTGGTCCGCCGAATTCTGGCGGCCGGGCCACCTGTTGCGCCCAAGGTTTCGTGAACGACCCGGGAACGGCCTTCGCAACCCCGTGTCCGTCCGAACATGCGCGCGAAAGACCCGGTGCAGGTCCCTTTCCGGGCAACCGTCGCGCAGCGTGATCGGCAAGATGTGCTGTCGGTTGCACTGCCATGTTTTGACAACTCTGGCCCAGGCCCCTGCGAAAACCAAAAGCAATTTGACCCTTCATCGACTGGCAATGCCTCCTCCCGGGTTGCGAAAATGATCGCCTGCACGCGGGGTTGTGACCGCAATGTCGTGTGGCAAGGCTTTCCTTTGGGCACAGGCCTGTTAGATCGAAACAGGCGACAAAGGAAAACCCATGAACCTGACCCGACGCATACTGATGTCCACGGCCCTGCCACTGGCACTTTTCTTTCCACCTTTTGCCCAGGCGGATACCGCCGACGGCGCCGCGCTGAACCAGATGACCTGGGATCAGGTGGTCGGGTTGGCCAAGGGCGGCACGGTCAACTGGTTCATGTGGGGCGGGGCAGACAACATCAACCGTTATGTCTCGGACACGGTGGGCGGTGTGTTGCGCGATCAGTACGGGATCACGCTGAACCGCATCGGGGTCAGCGACACGGTCGAGGCGGTCAACATCGTGCTGGGCGAAAAGGAAGCTGGCTTGACCGATTCGGGCGCGGTCGATATGATCTGGATCAACGGCGAAAATTTCCGCACGATGAAGCAGGGCGGACTGGCCTACTGCGGCTATACCGACCTGCTGCCGAACAACGCCCTGATAAATTGGGACAATCCCGCGATTGCCAATGACTTCGGCGTGCCGGTCGATGGCTGCGAAGTGCCATGGTCCAAGGCCCAGTTCGCCTTTGGCCACGATGCCGCCAGAACGCCCAATCCGCCGAAATCCATTGCCGAGCTGATCGAATGGGTCAAGGCCAACCCCGGCCAGTTCACCTATGCGGCCCCCCCGGATTTCAACGGCGCCGTCTTTGTGCGCCATGTCTTCTACCATGCGGCAGGCGGCGCGCAGAACCTGTTGGGGGACTTCGATCAGGCAAGGTTCGACGAGGTCGCGGGCAAGACCTGGGCGATCCTGAACGAAATGGAGCCCTATCTGTGGCGCCAAGGCACGACCTATCCAAATTCCATCACGCAACAGAACGAGCTGTTCGCGAACGGTGAGATTGCGTTGAATTTCAACTATGAACCGGCCCAGTTCGGCGTTGCCGTGGCCGCCGGCACCTATCCTGAAACGACACGCAGCTATGGGCTTTCCGATGGCACCATCGGCAACACGAACTACACGATCATCCCGTTCAATTCGCCCAACAAGGCGGCGGCCCTGGTCTTGCAGAACCTGCTCTTGTCGGGCGAAATGCAGTTTGCCAAGGCCGACCCGGCGGTGTGGGGCGCCTCTCCTGCCATCGAGATCAGCCGCACCTCGCCCGAGGTTCAGGCCCTTTTCGCGGCCATCGTGCAGCCGCCTTCGGTCATTCCGGCGGAAGAATTGGGCCGGCTGGCCTTGCCCGAACTGCAAGCCGACTGGATTTCCGCGATCGAGCAGGGTTGGATCCAGAACGTCGCGCAAAAGTAGCGCAGTCACGGGAAAGGCCGGCATGCCCCAAAGCATCCAGATGGGACCGCGACAGATCCTGCAACTGCCCTTGCGGGGGCGCGCAACCCATGTCTGACCGCCTGCGCATCGTCCTGCTCTTGGCTCCGGCGATGCTGGTGATCGGCGGGTTGTTCTTTGGTGGGCTGATCGTCAGCCTGGTGCGGTCGTTCAACTACATGCCGGTGATCGGCCTGACCGAGCCGAACCTTGACGCCTATGCGGCGATCTTCACCTCGCGCGAGTTCTATCTGTCCTTCCTGCTGACCCTTCACATCGCCGCGACCTCGACCGTGATTTCAAGCGTTCTGGCCGTCGGCGCGGCCCTGCTTCTTAGGCGCACGTTTCTGGGAAAACGGGCCATCTTCTTTCTGTTCCAGTTGAACCTGACCGTGCCGCATCTGGTGGGGGCCATCGGAATCCTGTACCAGTTTTCGCAATCTGGCAGTTTCGCGCGGCTGGCCTATCAATGGGGCGCGATTGCCGGGCCCTCGGACTTTCCGGCATGGGTGTTTGATCCCTATGCCATTGGCATCATTCTTCAATATGTGTGGAAAGAGGTGCCCTTCGTCGGCGTGATCGTTCTGGCCAACCTGCAGGCGCTTGGCGAAGATCACGAAGCCGTTGCCCGCAATCTGGGGGCTGGTCGCTGGCAGACCTTCCGACACATCCTGTTGCCACTGATCGCGCCGGGTGTCCTGTCGGCCTCCACCATGGTCTTTGCCTTTACCTTCGGCGCCTACGAGATTCCGGCCATTCTGGGCCGCAATTTCCCCACCGCCCTGTCCGTGCTGGCTTACCGCAACTACACCGACGTCGAACTTGCCGCGCGACCGCAGGCCATGGCCCTTGCCATCGTGATTGCCCTGCTGAGCGGGGTTATGATCTGGATGTACCTGCGCCTGTCGCGCCGCGCCATCGCGGGGGGCGGGCGATGATCAACCCCCTTGGCCTGCGCAGTTTCCGGGTGATGACGGGGGCCCTTCTGATCCTGTGGCTGGTGCTGCCGATGGTGCCGCTGGCGATCTGGTCCTTTGCTCATGGCTGGCGGTTTCCCGACCTCTTGCCTCGGCAGTGGTCGCTCAACGCCTGGACCTATGCGTTGTCAAAAACCTCCGGCGTGCCGGGCAGTCTTGGCCTGTCCCTCGGCATCTCGGCCTGTGCGACACTTGCGTCGGTGCTGATCGGCGTCCCGGCCGGGCGCGCCCTGGGGATGTACCGGTTTCGCGGCAAACAGATCGTCGAGTTGATGATACTTGCCCCCACCATCGTGCCCGGAATCGCCGTGGCTCTGGGCCTGCATTCCGTCTTCATCTCGCTTGGCCTGACCAATACCGTGCCGGGTGTGATCCTTGTGCATCTGGTGCCGACCCTGCCTTATATGGTTCTGGTGATGGCCGGAATCTTTGCCAACTTTGACCGGACCTTCGAGGCTCAGGCCCGCTCCTTGGGTGCGGGGCCAGTCCAGACCTTCTGGCACGTCACCTTGCCCGCGATCCTGCCTGGCATCATGGCGGGCGCGCTTTTCGCCTTTGTGGTGTCGTGGAGCCAGTATCTTCTGACCCTGGTGATCGGCGGCGGCCGCGTCGTGACCCTGCCGCTGTTGCTGTTCAACTTCGCTGCCTCGGGTCGCAATGACATCACTGGCGCCATCGCCCTGATCTACATTCTGCCGGGCATTCTTGTTCTGGCCTTCACCAGCCGGCTTCTGTCGGGTCAGAGCGCCGGGATCGGCGGATTGGGCCGCCGATGACCCAGGTTTCGCTCCGTTCGCTTGGCAAGTCCTATCCGGGCGCAGGCCGCCCCGCCTTAGACGGGATTTCGCTTGAAATCGACAGCGGCGCCCTGATCGCCTTGCTGGGTCCTTCGGGGGGCGGAAAGACCACCGCCCTGAAGATGATCGCCGGGCTTCTGGAACCGTCGTCCGGGGACATCCTGTTTGACGGACGCTCGGTTCTGGCGGAAAACCCCGAACGCCGGGGCGCGGTGATGCTGTTTCAGAACACTCTGCTGTTCCCCCACATGTCCGTGGCCGACAACATCGGCTTTGGCCTGCGGATGCGCAGGTTTCCCCGCCCGGAGATTGCCGCGCGCGTGGCGACCATGCTGGATCTTGTGCGCTTGCCGGATCTGGGCCACCGGCGCCCTTCGGAACTGTCCGGGGGGCAGCAGCAACGCGTGGCTCTGGCGCGCGCCCTGATCGTGCAGCCGCGGGTCTTGTTGCTGGACGAACCGCTGTCCAGCCTTGACACCCATCTGCGCGCCGACATGCGCGATCTGATCCGATCGCTGCAAAGGGATCTGGGCATCACCACGATCCTTGTGACCCATGATCAGGAAGAGGCCGTCGTTCTGGCCGACCGTGTCGCCCTGATCCTTGACGGCAAGTTGCGACAGTTTTCCACGGCAGATGCTTTTTACAAGCGCCCGGCCGACGAGGCGGTTGCGCGGTTCTTCGGCGGTCTGAATTTCGTGCCCGGCCGGTCAGAGGGCGGGATGTTTCTTTCGGCCCTGGGCCCCCTTCGCCTGCCTGACGGCGCAAGGACCGGAACCGGCACCCTGACCTTCCGGCCCGAAAGCCTGCGTCTTGGCGGAGCGGCTGAGAACAGTCTGTCGGCGCGGGTAGTCCATCGGATCTACCTCGGTTCCCAGTCGCGTCTGCGTCTGACCATCGGGAACGCCCAGATCGAGGCCACCTTCAGCCCCGATGCCGTCGAAGACCTGCAATCCGGGGCAGAAATCCAGGTAACCTTCCCGCGTCCATCGCTGTGGGTATTGGGGTAGGCTTGGTTTTGCGTTTTGTATTGTGGTTTTGTTTTGATTTGGCCGCAGCAAAACAGCCCCGAGCATTTCTGCAGGGGGCTGTTTTGGGATTATTTGTACATAGATTTCCTGTTTTTGGTTAGGTTTGGCGGTGACCTACTCTCCCACGTCTTAAGACGCAGTACCATTGGCGTGACGGCCCTTAACGGCCGAGTTCGGGATGGGATCGGGTGTTTAGTCGTCGCTATGACCACCAAACCGAAGCAAAAACAGGCAGCTGCAATTTTG
>JANMJC010000387.1:0-5347 GCA_031371185.1 Paracoccaceae bacterium
ATCAAAACCGGTCAAACCGGTTTCGAGACTGGCGAGGGCTTTTTGCAGGCTTTCGTGAATGGTGCGGCCAATCGCCATGACCTCGCCCACCGATTTCATCGAGGTGGTCAGGTTGGGTTCCGATCCGGGGAATTTCTCGAACGCGAAACGCGGGATCTTGATGACGACATAGTCGATGGAGGGCTCGAAACTGGCCGGCGTCAC
Organism: Paracoccaceae bacterium; assembly: GCA_031371185.1. GTDB lineage: Bacteria > Pseudomonadota > Alphaproteobacteria > Rhodobacterales > Rhodobacteraceae > CAIYZT01. The sequence continues at coordinate 205 of JANMJC010000387.1, forward strand.
TTTGGTGATGTCGTTGTCCAACTCGTCCAGCGTATAGCCCACGGCCAGTTTGGCGGCGATCTTGGCAATCGGAAAGCCGGTGGCCTTTGACGCCAGCGCCGAGGAGCGCGAGACGCGGGGGTTCATCTCGATCACCACCATGCGCCCGTCGGCGGGGTTGATCGCCCATTGCACGTTGGACCCGCCGGTCTCAACCCCGATTTCGCGCAGCACGGCAATCGAGCCGTTGCGCATGATCTGGTATTCCTTGTCGGTCAGGGTCAGGGCCGGGGCGACGGTGATGCTGTCGCCAGTGTGCACGCCCATCGGATCGATGTTTTCGATGGCGCAGACGATGATGGCATTGTCGGCGGAGTCGCGCACCACCTCCATCTCGAATTCCTTCCAGCCCAGAAGCGACTGGTCGACCAGCACCTGCGCCATGGGCGAGGCTTCCAGACCCGAGCGCACGATCGCCTCGTAGTCGTCGCGGTTATAGGCGACGCCGCCGCCGGTGCCGCCAAGGGTGAAGGCGGGGGCGGATGATCGCGGGCAGGCCGACATATTCGATGGCGGCCATCGCCTCGGCCACGCCGGCGGCGATGTCGTACTTGCCACTGGGCAATCTGGGGGCCGCGACGATGGTGGCCTTGGGGTTCTCAAGTCCGATGCGGTCCATCGCCTCGCGGAACAACTTGCGGTCTTCAGCCATCTCGATGGCCTCGCGCTTGGCCCCGATCAACTCGACCCCGAATTTGTCCAGCACCCCCATGTCCGCCAGCGCCAGTGCGGTGTTCAGCCCGGTCTGGCCGCCCATGGTGGGCAACAGCGCGTCGGGGCGCTCTTTCTCGATGATCATGGCCACGACTTCAGGCGTGATCGGTTCGATATAGGTGGCGTCGGCAAGGCCGGGATCGGTCATGATCGTGGCGGGGTTCGAGTTGACGAGGATGACGCGGTAGCCTTCCTCGCGCAGGGCCTTGCAGGCCTGAGCGCCGGAATAGTCGAACTCGCAGGCTTGTCCGATCACGATGGGTCCGGCGCCAATGATCATGATCGACTTTATGTCGGTTCTTTTTGGCATGGCGGCCCCCGGATCTTGTGCAAAACTTGGCGGGTTATAGCCATGCAAGGGCGCGGCGCAAGGGGAAAGCGGCGGGGCCGCCACGCGGGCGGCGACCCCCGGGGCGCTGCCCGAAACCGGATTGAAAACTCCGATCGGGTGGGGACCCCGGGAGTAATTGGATCAAAGTGAAGGCGCTGTGTGGTTTTTACAATCTGAGACCGAAGCGCGGCCCCAGCCAGACCATCGCGAGGTAAAGCGCCACGGTCAGGGCACAGCCTGCGACCAGACTGGTCCAGAAGCCGAACCCGGCGCGCAGCATCATCGGGATCACAAGGAACATCGGCAGCGAGGGGGCGACGAACCAGATCGTCGCCTGGGCATGGTCTGCCAGCCGCGCCGGGTCATGGGTGTCGCGCCACAGCCAGATCATGCCCAACACCGACACCAGCGGCAAGGACGCGATCAGCGCGCCAAACCCGGCGTAGCGCCGGGCGATTTCGGAGGCGAGGGCGATCAGGACGCCCGAGATCGCGGCTTTGAGCAAAAGATAGGACATGGGGTGCAGGCTGCGCGGTCGCCGCGCCAAGGTCAACGAAAAAGGGCCGGGGTTTCCCCCGGCCCTTTTGGGTGTCAGGCAAAGTCCTGTCAGGCCTTCTGGCCGACGGCCGCTTCGGCGGCGGCAATCGCGGCCGCGCGCTTTTTCACTTCGTCGCCAACCGGCGGGCCCTTGAAGCGGCGGCTCTCGAACAGCACCCAGACCACAAGTGCCAGAAGGATGAAGCCCACCACGACATAAAGCACGCGCTCGTTCGGAGGCGCGACGGCGATGAACAGGATCACAGCCATGCCCACGACTGACAGGACCGTGACAAGTTTGTACAGGCCCTCGGACATCGCCCAGGGTCCGGGGTTCGGCCATTTGGCGGTGCCATAGGCGAAGAACCCCGCCACCAGCGGCACGGTGAAGGACAGGAACAGGAAGACCAGCGTCGAGTTGACCACGATGACATAGATCGAGGTGCCCGCGACCTTGATCGACATGGCCAGCACGACGTACAGAATGGCCAGCACGGTTGCGGTCCAGATGGCGTTCACCGGGGTGCGGTACCTGGGCGAGACCGAGGCCAGCGCCTTGGAGAAGCCCGGAACACCGTCATCGCGCGAGAAGGCGAACAACATGCGGCTGGCCGAGGTCACGGTGGCAAGGCCGCACAGCAATTGGGTGATCAGGATGCCGAGATAAAGGACGTTCTTCAGCCCGGCCGGAAGGATCGCATCCATCGTCAGGAAGAACATGCTGAAGCCCTGACCCGCTGCGACGGCCAGATCAGGGATCGCCAGAGTGATGGCGCAGATCATGACCCAGCCGATCAGCGACGACCAGAACACCGAGGTGACGATGCCGCGCGGCACCGAGGTCGCGGCATTCATCGTCTCTTCCGAGGTATGGGCCGAGGCGTCGTAGCCGGTGATGGTGTAGACCGGCAACAGCAGACACAGCAGGAAGAGATAGCCCATGTTGTCGGAGGCCGGGAACACGTTGCCGCCGGGCTCGCCCGAGAAGTTGGTGAAGGTCCAGAGCCGCGAGAGGTCGATGGCCGGTGCATAGAACAGGCAGGCGACCACAAGGACTGCCGTGGTCGCAAGAATGATGTATCCCGAAAAGTCGGTCAACATCGTGGTCACCTTGATGCCAAGGTGGTTGAACAGCGCCTGTCCGGCGGTGATCACGGCCACGAAGACCACGACCTGCATGTCGGTGCCGGTAAAGCCGAACATCGACCCGAAGGTGCCGGCGAAGAAATAGGCGGTGCCGATGTTGATGGCCCCCAGAACCGTGACCAGTCCCAGAAGGTTCAGCCATGCCGTCATCCAGCCGGTGAAACGCCCGCCCAGGATCGAGCCCCAGTGATACAGGCCCCCCGCGGTCGGGAAGGCCGAAGCGATCTGTGCCATGGAAAGTGCGAACATGCCCGACAGGATGCAGCCGACGATCCAGCCGATGCCAGCCCCCGCGCCGCCGACCGAAGAGATGGCTTGCGCGAAAGAGTTGATGCCGCCGGACAGGATGCAGATGATTGAAAACGAGATCGCGAAGTTCGAGAATTTGGACATGGAGCGCGACAGCTCCTGAGCATAGCCCATCCCATGAAGAACCTTGATGTCCTCATGGGCGTCCTTGTCGGTGTAGTCTTCAGAAGCCATTGTGCTTTCCCTCCGAACCGTTGGTTCCATGTTTCTTATCGTTGTGAAGCCGGCCCAAGCCCGCCCCCTGGCCAAGGAAAACCCGAATTTTACAGTCTGGCAAGCATTGAATAGAAGTTTACAGGGATTGGTCAGATCCGATCCCGGCGTTTTCGGCAGGGCGCGGCCCGGGTTGACCCCGATTGTCCAGCCCGAAAGGACGGGGGCGGCCTTGACAAGGGGACTGGCAGGGCCGCGTCTAGCGCCCTAAACCCTCGGCAGGGCGCAGGTGGAGCGGGAGACCAAGGTGATCCTTCTGGAAGACGGACCGGGCGGGCAGGCGGCGCTGTTTGACAGCCCGCGCGAAACCGTCGTGGTCTGGCACCCCGACGATCTGGCCCCCGCCCTCGCCCGGCTGGAGGCGGCGCGCGCGGGGGGCGCGTTTGTGGCGGGGTATCTGTCTTACGAGGCGGGCTATGGGCTTGAACCTAAGCTCGCCGCCCTGATGCCCCCCGAACGCCGGACCCCGCTTCTGGCGATGGCGGTCTTTGACGCCCCGCTGTCTGCGACGGCCGTTTTGGAGAAGGCGGCGGCCGAAGCGGGGCAGGTGGCCTTCAGCCAACCCGAGCCGGTGATCGCCCGGGCCGGTTATGAGCGGGCCTTTGCCCGGGTCAAAGCCTATATCGCGGCGGGCGATTGCTATCAGATCAACCTGACCTTTCCGATGCGGGCGCGGCTGGAGACGGGCAGCGCCCTGGGCCTTTACGGCGCCCTGCGCGACCGGCAGGCGGTGCGGCACGGGGCCTGTGTCGATCTGGGGCCGGGGGCGGGGCCGGTCCTTGTCTCGCGCAGTCCGGAACTTTTTCTGCGGCTGACCGCCGGGGGGCGCATCGAAGCGCGGCCGATGAAGGGCACCGCCCCGCGCGACGCCGATCCGGTGCGCGACGCCGAATTGGCCGAAGAATTGCGCGCCAGTGAAAAGGGGCAGGCGGAAAACCTGATGATCGTGGACCTTTTGCGCAATGACATCAGCCGGATCGCCCGCACGGGGTCGGTCAAGGTGCCAAAGCTGTTCGCGATCGAAAGCTATGCCACGGTGCATCAGATGGTCTCGACGGTCGTTGGGCAACTGGCCGCCCCGGCGACACTGGGCAGGCTGGTGCAGGCCTTGTTCCCCTGCGGGTCGATCACCGGTGCGCCGAAGATCCGCGCGATGCAGATCATCCGCGAGGTCGAACCACACCCGCGCGGCGCCTATTGCGGGGCGATCGGCTGGATGGGGCCGGACGGCGCGGCCAGCTTCAACGTGGCGATCCGCACCCTGTCGGTGTTCGGGGGCGGCGAGGTGGTGATGAATGTGGGCGGCGGCGTGGTGCACGACAGCACCGCGCAGGCAGAATGGGAGGAGGCCCTGTGGAAAGCACGCTACGCGCGGGGGCTGACGCGCCGGGGTTAAGGCTGATCGAGACCTTCGGGTTGGGATCAGGCCGCCTGCCTCGGCACCGGTCCCGGATGGCGGCGGCGGCGGCGGCCTTGGGCTGGCGGTTTGACGGGGCGGGGTTTGACGCGGCGGTGTCGGGGGCGGACGCGGGTCTTGGGGGCCGGTTGAGGCTGACCCTGTCAGCCGAAGGCGAGTTTGCCCTGACCCAATCCTTGTTGCCGCCTGCGTCGGAGGTCTGGCGTCTGGGCCTTGCCCGGCAGGGACTGCACTCGGCGGATGTCTGGCTGTCGGTCAAATCCACGCTTCGCCCGGCCTATGACGCGGCCCGCGCTGCATTGCCTGCGGGTCTGGACGAGGTGATCTTGCAAAACGAACGCGGCGAGGTGTGCGACGGCACCATCACCACGGTGTTTTTCGACCGGGGGCAGGGAATGCGCACGCCACCCTTGTCCTGCGGGCTGCTGCCGGGGGTG
>JANMJC010000415.1:0-2743 GCA_031371185.1 Paracoccaceae bacterium
CAGGCCGAACTCGCGGGCGAAGATATCTTTCAGGCTCCGCAGGATCTTGCCGGGCGCGTGCCGGAAATCGTGGCCTCGGAACAGGCGCTGCTGGCCGCGCGGCGGGCCGAATTCAAGGCCCGGGTCGGCGGCGCGCAGGCCATTGTCGAACAGGCCCAGAAAGAGCGCGAACTGCTGGAAGCCATGTACGAAAAAGACGTGGCCCCGCTGATCGAGGTGACACGGGCGCGCAAGGCGGCGTCGGACGCCGAGGCGCAGTTGGCCGGCGCGATCAACGAGACCGAGTTGGAGCGGGCCACCGATTTCTCGAAGGTGCAGAATGACATCGCCAGCCTGAAGCAGAAGCTGCGGCTGTCGTCGGACCAGTTGGCGCGCACGATCCTGCTGGCGCCGATGCGCGGCGTGGTCAACAAGCTGTCGATCACCACCATCGGCGGCGTGGTGCGTCCGGGCGAAGAGATCATGCAGATCATCCCTTTGGACGACGAGTTGTTCATCGAGGCCGAAGTGGCACCGCGCGACATCGCCTCGGTGCGCGAGGGGCAGGACGCGACGATCAAGCTGTCGGCCTATGATTATACGATCTTTGGCACGCTGAAGGCCAAGGTCACCTTCATTTCCGCCGATACGTTCAAGGACGAACGGTCACGCGACCCCGGTGGAGATCCGCATTACAAGGTCACGCTGCGTGTTGACCGCGAGGCGTTTACCGACCGTCAATCGGGACTTGAGATAAAGCCGGGCATGCTGGCCGAGGTTGAATTGCAGACCGGCGGCAAGACGGTGCTGACCTATCTGACCAAACCGCTGTACAAATCAGGCGAAGCGCTGCGCGAGCGCTGAAATAGCTAAAATCCCATGCCTTAACCGGGGCTTCACCGTGATCGGGTAAGTCTGATCCCGGGTGTGAAAAATGGGTGTGTGATGGCAGGACAGTCAAATGTCGCGCCAATCATCATCAAGCGGAAGAAGATCATCAAAGGCGGCGGGCACCACGGTGGGGCGTGGAAAGTGGCCTATGCCGACTTTGTGACGGCCATGATGGCCTTCTTCATGCTGATGTGGTTGTTGAACGCGACGACGGAAAAGCAACGAAAAGGCATCGCCGACTACTTCAATCCGACCATCCCGATCAACCGGGTATCGGGCGGTGGTGACGGGGCCTTTGGCGGCGATTCGGTGTTTACCGAACAGACGATGGCGCGCAATGGCATGGGCGGGTCTGCGACCAATCCTGCCGAAGGGGCGGCGTCGAAAAGCAGCCCGGAAAAGGCCAATGCCGATGCGGGGTCCGGAAAGGACCAAAGCCTGGAAGAGGTAGCCAAGGCGCTGGCGGCCAAGGGCGGCGAAAGCATGACGATGGAGCGTCTGATGCGCCACGTCGTCACCCGCGTCACCGACGAGGGTCTGGTGATCGAGGTGTTCGACCTGGACGAGGTGCCGCTGTTCGATGCCGACACCGCCGAACCCTCGGATACCCTGCGCAACATCTCTCAGCTTCTGGCCGAGGTGCTGAAGATCACCACCAACCAGATTTCGGTGGACGGTTACATCAAGTCCTATCCCATCACGCTGATCGACAATCCGGTCTGGAACCTGTCGGCCGACCGGGCACAGGCGATGCGCCAGCTTCTGGAAGCGGCCGGAATGTCGACCGAACGGATTGCGCGCGTCACCGGACATGCCGATCGTCAGCCCGTCACCGACAATTCGACGGCGACCCGCAACAACCGGCTGGAGATCATCCTGCTGCGCAAGGACAGGTAGGCGCAATTTGGGCCGAACACCCCGGTTCAAAGGAGGAATAGGGCAAATTTGACCCGTTAGGGCGATCTTAAGGCGCGTGGCGGCATGTTCGGCGGGACTTCTTCCGTCGATGCTCCAGAAAGGCGCCCTCTGATGACCATTTCTTCCTCGATGAATGCGGGTGTGTCCGGCCTGAACGCCAATGCCAACTCGCTCTCGACCATTTCCGACAACATCGCAAATTCGCAAACCTACGGCTACAAGCGCGCCCAGACCGATTTTTCGGCGGTCGTGATCCATGGCGAAACCCAGACCAGCTATTCTGCGGGCGGGGTCAGAACGACCAACATGCGCCTGATCGACGAAAGGGGGCCGCTGATCGCCACCTCGAATTCGACCGATCTGGCGATTGACGGGCGCGGATTTCTGCCGGTTACCACGATCAGCGCGGTTGAGGGGAATGCCGGCGCCTATCCGATCTCGCTGGTGACGACAGGATCGTTCCGCCCCGATGCCGAGGGCGTCCTGCGCACCGAAAACGGGCAGGTGTTGATGGGCTGGCCGGCTGAGGCCGATGGCGCCATCGCGACCTATCCGCGCGATTCGATGTCCGGGCTGGAACCGGTGATCATCAACAAAAATCAATATGTTGCCAACCCGACCACCCAGGTCGGGCTGGGCATCAACCTGCCCGCGACGGCGACCCAGGCGGGCTCCACCATGGGGGCGCAGGAAACCTCGGTTGAATACTTCGGCAATCTGGGCACGTCCGAATCGCTGACCTACACCTTCACGCCGGTGGTGCCGGCAACCGGAACCTCGAACACCTGGACCATGCAGATCACCGACACGGCCTCGGGCGGGGCGGTGGTGGGCGAATACACCATGGTCTTTGACGACGCGACCCTGACGGCGGGAACGCTTGCCTCGATCACAACGGTTTCGGGCCAGGACTATGATCCATTGACCGGTCAGATTCCGGTCGATGTGGCGGGCG
>JANMJC010000427.1:0-3582 GCA_031371185.1 Paracoccaceae bacterium
CATCGACGATCTGGTGGACAGCGGCAAGACGCTGGAACTGGTCCGCGCGCTTTACCCCAAGGCGCATTACGCCACGGTCTATGCCAAGCCGTCGGGGCGCCCGCAGGTCGATACCTATATCACCGAGGTGTCGCAGGACACCTGGATCTTCTTTCCCTGGGACATGGCACTGCAATATGTCCAGCCGTTCCGCGGCAAGGACTGACGGCTTGCCCGAGGTCACCGGCCCTTCCCCCTTGTTCCGGCGCGTCGTTCATGCCCTGTTCGAGGCCAGCCTTGCCATCAAGGCCGCCCTGTGCAGCGCCGAACTTGTGGCCGGTCTTGGGTTGCTGTTCGTGCCGGTCCAACGGGTCAATGATCTGGTGTTCTGGCTGACCCATTTCCAGATTGCCGATGATCCCTCCGATCCCCTGGCCAACTGGTCGCGCCATGCCATTGGGCAGTTCACCTCGGGGACCGAGCAGTTTTACGGCTGGTATCTGCTGGCGCATGGCGGGCTGAAGCTGGTCATGGTAGCGATGCTGTGGCGCAAGGTGGTCTGGGCCTATCCGGTCTCCATGGCGGTGCTGGCGGGGTTCGTGCTGTATCAGGGGTCCGAGTTCGTGACCCACGGCTCGCCCTTTCTTCTGGTGCTGTCGTGCTTTGATCTGTTCATGATCTGGCTGGTCTGGCAGGAATACCGCCTGCTGCGCGGCAAGGTGGCGCCGCTGGCCATCGCGGCCCCGCCCCGCTGACATCCCCCCAAGACCGGAGCGCCTGCCATGATCATCCACCCCCTGAACCCCACAATCGCCGCCACCGACCTGCCCCCGGTGATGGAGGCGCGGCGCTGGTTGCAGGGTGCGGTGTTTCCGCCCGACCGTCCGCTGATCAACGTCAGTCAGGCCGCCCCGGTCGATCTGCCCCCGCTTGGCCTGCGTCAGGCACTGGCCGAGGCGGCGCTGAACGACCCCGACGCCCATCTGTATGGCCCCGTGCTGGGTCTGCCCGCCCTGCGCGCCGAAATCGCCGGCCAGTGGTCGGCGGCTTACGGCGGCGTGATAAGCGACGCGCAGGTTGCCATCACCCAAGGGTGCAATCAGGCGTTCTGCGCCGTCATGGCCACCCTTGCTGGGGCGGGCGACGAGGTGATCCTGCCGACGCCGTGGTATTTCAATCACGAGATGTGGCTGACCATGCAGGGCGTGCGCGCCGTGCCCCTGCCCGCAGGCTCCGGTCTGATCCCGGATGCCGCTGCGGCGGTGGCCCTGATCACCGACCGCACCCGCGCCATCGTTCTGGTCAGCCCCAACAACCCCGGCGGCGCGGAATACCCTGCCGCAACCCTGACCGCCTTTCGCGACCTTGCCCGCGCGCGCGGCCTTGCCCTGATCGTCGATGAAACCTACCGCGATTTCGACAGCCGGCATTCGGCCCGGACCGGGGGCCGCCCGCATGATCTGTTCACCGATCCCGATTGGGCCGACAGCTTCATCCACCTCTATTCCTTCTCCAAGACCTACCGGCTGACCGGGCACCGCGTGGGGGCCATCGTCGCCTCGGAAGGCCGCCTGTCGCAGATCGAGAAGTTTCTGGACACCGTCGCCATTTGCCCCGGACAGTTGGGCCAGATCGCGGCACTGTGGGGGATGCAGAACCTTGGGGCATGGGTTGAAGCAGAGCGGGCCGAAATTCTGGCGCGCCGTGCGGCCATGGTCAGCGGTTTTGCCACCCTGCCCGATTGGAGGCTTCTGGGCTGCGGCGCCTATTTCGCCTATGTCGAACACCCCTTCGACGCCTCGTCGGTGCAGATCGCCAAACGGCTGGTCCACGAATCCTCGCTGTTGATGTTGCCGGGCACCATGTTTCAGCCCAAGGACGAGCCGAAGGGCCACCGCCAGTTCCGCATTGCCTTTGCCAATGCCGACGGCAAGGGAATTGCCGAAATGTTCACCCGCCTCGGGGCGTTCCACGTCTGAGGCGGGCTTGCCCCTTGGCCTGCATCCCCTTAGACAGTCGCACGAGATCATTCGAACCCAAGGGCCGGACAGCATGGCGCAGAATACTGACGACACCTCCAAGACCACCAAGCGCGGCAAGAACTCGCGGGTTCTGGTCTGGGTTCTGATGGCCATGGTCATTGGCGGCCTTGGCGGCTTTGGCGTGCAGAATTTCGGCGGCGGGCTGACCTCGATCGGCACGGTGGCGGGGCAGAAGATGACGACCAACGCCTATGCCCGCGCGCTGCGTGACGAGTTGAACGCCATGTCGCAGCAATTCGGCACGCAACTGTCGCTAAGCCAGGCCGCCCCCTTTGGCGTGGCCGAACGGGCGCTTCAGGGTCTGATCTCGCGCACGGCGCTTGACGCGGAAATGGCGCGGGTCGGCCTGTCGGCGGGCGATGCGGTGGTGGCCGACCAGATCGCCTCGATCCAGAGCTTTCAGAATGTCTCGGGCGCCTTTGACGCGGCCACATACCGCGACACGCTGCAGCGCAACAACATGAGCGAGAAGGAATTCGAGGACGGGTTGCGCCGCGATATCGCCCGTCAGATGATGACCGCCGCGATTGTCGGCGGCTTTCAGGCGCCAAAACCCCTGACCGACAACCTGTATGCCTGGGTCGCGGAACGGCGCGGCTTTTCGCTGTTGACCTTGACCGAATCCGCGCTGCCAAATCCCCTCCCTCCGCCGACCGAGGCCGATCTTTCCACCTATTATCAAGACCATATCGCTGATTTCACGCGTGGAGAGGCCAAGCGCATCACCTATGTCGCCTTGCTGCCCGACACGCTTGCGCCCTCGCAACCGGTTGACGAGGCGGCGGTGCGCGCGCTTTATGACGCCCGGATCGCGGATTATGTGATCCCTGAAAAGCGGCTGGCCGAACGGCTGGTCTATCCCGATCAGGCCGCAGCCAAGGCTGCGGTGGCCGAACTTGCCGCTGGCAAAAGCTTTGACGACCTGGTCGCCGCGCGCAACCTGACGCTGGAAGATGTCGATCTGGGCGATGTGACCCGCACTGACCTTGGCACGGCCGCCGATGCCGTCTTCGCCCTGCGCGACCCTGGTACGGTCAGCGGCGTGGTGGCCACCGATCTGGGCCCGGCGATCTTTCGCGTCAATGCGGTGATCGAGGCGCAGGAAACCGCCTTTGCCGATGTGCGCGACGCGCTGGCGTTGGAATTGCAGGGCGACACCGCCCGCCACACCATTTCCGACCGCACCGAAGGGTTGAACGACCTTCTGGCCGGGGGGGCGACGCTGGAGGATCTGGCCAAGGAAGACGGCATGGTCATGGCCACCATCGACTATGTCGCGGGCGCCGACGACAACGCCGAGATCGCCAGCTACAACGCCTTTCGCAAGGCAGCCGAGACCTTGGCCGCAGGCGATTACCCCGAACTGAAAGGGCTGGATGACGGCGGCATCGTGGCCCTGCGGCTGGACGAGGTCATTCCTCCGACGCCGATTCCGCAGGCCCAGGTGGCGGATCGGCTGTCCGAAAGCTGGCACGCCGATCAACTGTCCCGCGCGCTGGCCGATCTGGCCAAGACCCGCAAGACCGAGATCGAAAGCGGCGCCGACATGGGCGCGATGGGC
>JANMJC010000173.1:0-2044 GCA_031371185.1 Paracoccaceae bacterium
CATGCCGTCAGGGGATTGCGGAACCGCTCCGACATGGCCGGGGCCGAACCTCCCCCGGAGGTTTTGCCTTTCCCGCCCAGTTTAAAGGGGACCGCGCGCCTTTTTGTTCAGGGCAGTCCAAGCCGCGCCGCCAACCCGGCCTCCAACGCGCCCACATCGCCCACCACGGTGAACTGCGCCTTCAGCCCCGCATCGGCAAAACCTTCGGCGATCACGTGATCGACCAAAGCGATCAGCGGTTGCCAATAGCCCGCGATGTCGACCAGAAAGATCGGCTTGGCGTGCAGCCCGATCTGCGCCCAGGTCAGCACTTCGAAGAATTCGTCCAGACTGCCCGCCCCGCCCGGCAGCACCACCATCGCATCCGAATTCATGAACATCACCTTCTTGCGCTCGTGCATGTCCTCGGTGATCACGAACCGGGTCAGGTCGGTCTTGCCGACCTCGGCGCGCAGCAGGTGCACCGGGATCACGCCAAAGGTGTCGGCCCCGGCCCCCTGCGCGGCCCGCGCAACCTGTCCCATCAACCCCACATCGCCCGCGCCGTAGACCAGCCGCCAGCCGCGCCGCGCCAGCATGCGCCCCAGGTCCGACGCCGCCGCGACATGGGCCGGATTGGTGCCATTTCGTGACCCGCAAAAGACACAGACCGACGCCGTGCTTGCCATGACCGTCAACTCCCCGGAAATCTGTTGCTTTCGGCTCTGATATCGGGGTTTCCTGCAAAGGGAAAGCGACGGTCGGAACAGGCCGCGTGGGACAGGGGACGGGGACGGGAAACGACATGGCAAGTTGGACAGAGATGAGCGGCCCGGCCAGGGGCGGGGTTGTGGCGGCGGTCGTGGCGGTTCTGGGGGGGATCGGCTGGGCGATCGTCGAGCGTGGACCCGCGCCGCAACCGGCAAGCCTGATCTCAAGTGAAGGCACGGCCGATCCTGCGGCAGCGGCCCCGGCGGTTGATCCTGCGGCAGCGGCCCCGGCGGCTGATCCTGCGGCAGCAGCCCCGGCGGCCGATCCTGCGGCAGCGGCCCCGGCGGCCGATCCTGCGGCGGTTGCCGCCGACCCTGCCGCCCTGCTTGCGCCCGCGATCGACGTTCTGCGGGTGACGTCGGACGGGTCCACCACCCTCGCAGGACGGACCGAAGCGCGGGCGCAGGTGTCGATCCGGATCGACGGCGTCGAGGTCGGCCGCGTCGCCGCCGATGCCGGCGGTCAGTTTGCGACAGTCTTCACGCTGGCCCCGTCCGCCTCTGCCCGGCTGATGACCCTGGTGGCCACACTCGCCGACGGCACCCTGCTGCCCGCGACCGAAGGCGTCGCCATCGCTCCGGTGGCCGAGGTCAGCCCGACGGTCGTCGCGGCGGCGGAACCTGCGCCAGAATCTGCGGCAGAACCCGCGGCCCCTGCCGCGATCAAGGTCACCGAAGCGGGGGCGGCGGTGCTGCAACCCGCCGCGCCGGTCGCCGCCGACATCGCGTCGCAGGTCAGTCTTCAGGTCATCAGTTATACCGCCGAAGGGGCGGTGCAACTGGGTGGGCGCGGCACGGCGGGGGCGAGCTTGCGGCTGTATCTGGACAATACGGAACTGGCGAGCGTCCCTGTCGGGGCCGACGGGGCATGGTCGCTGACAACGGCGGCCATCGCGCCGGGCCTGTACACCCTGCGCATTGATCAACTGGATGCCAGCGGTGCGGTCACCTCTCGGCTGGAAACGCCGTTCAAGCGCGAGACGCTGGAGGCGCTGGCGGCGGCTTCGGCCCCCGCGCCGGCGGGGACCGTGGCAGAGGCGACCGTTGCCCTTGCCGACCCCGCGACCGAGGGTGCTGCCGCCGAACCGGCACCGACAGCGGCCGTCGCTTCCGAACCCGCAGCCGCCGAACCCGTCGCTTCCGAACCTGCAACCACCGAACCGGTTGTGGCCGAGGGCGCCGCAGCCGAACCCGCCGCGACAACCGCCACAACCGATGTTGCCGGCACGGCCGAGGCACCGGCTCCCGACACCACCAGTACTGCCGGCACGGCCGAGGCACCGGCTCCCGACACC
>JANMJC010000444.1:0-2066 GCA_031371185.1 Paracoccaceae bacterium
GGTGACGCGACCACCCCCGACCCCGTTGGCTTCGGGGCGGTGATAGTGCCCCTTCACGAAGTCGATTTCTGGGTCGGTTAGGAGGGGGCCAAGGAGCCCGATCACGAAGCCGGGGTCGAAGTCCACGATGTCGGCATCGACCCAGACGACCAGGTCCCCGGTGGATTCGTGGACGGACTTCCACAGCGCTTCACCCTTGCCGTGGCCTTCGCCGTGGTCGGTGAGCACCATGCGGCGTTCATCAGACACTTGCAGATATTCAGCGCCAACGCTCTTATAGGACTTGAGTCGAACCGCCAGGTTCGAACCGGTCCCATCGGTAGCGGTTGTGGTGTCCGCAAAAAAGGCCGCAGAGACGACATCCAAGTCCTTGCTGGCTTTGCGGAGCAATTCCGTCGCTTCGGTCGAGGCGGCCTGGGGCCCCTGCGAGGGGCTGGTGATCACGCGCTACGGCTATGGCCGCCCCTGCGCCGGGGTCACGATCATCGAGGCCGCCCATCCGGTACCCGACGCTGCCGGGCAAGCCGCGACGGCGCGGATGCTGGCGCTGCTGCAGGGGTTGGGGGCCGATGACTTTGTGCTGGCGCTGATCTCGGGCGGGGCTTCGGCGCTGTTGGTGGCGCCTGCCCAAGGGGTCAGTCTGGCCGACAAGCAGGCGGTGAACGCCGGGCTTCTGGCCTCTGGCGCGCCGATTGACCGGATGAACACGGTCCGCAAGCATCTGAGCCGGGTCAAGGGCGGGCAGTTGGCAGCGGCGGCCTGGCCCGCGCGGATGCTGGCGCTGATGATCTCGGATGTGCCGGGGGATGATCCGGGCATGATCGGGTCAGGCCCGACGGTGGCCGAGGCCTCGGGGCCGGAAGATGCGCGCGCGATCCTGCGGCAATGGCAGGTTGCGGTGCCCCCGGCGGTGCTGGCGGCCCTGACGCGCGGGTCGACGGTGATCGCCCCGGGGGATGCGCGCCTGTCGCGGGTGGAAAACCGGATCCTTGCCGCCCCGGCGCAGTCCTTGGCGGCGGCCGGAGAGTTGGCGCGGGCGGCGGGCTGCACGGTGCGCCTCGGCAGCGACCGTCTGGAGGGCGAGGCGCGCCATGTGGCGAAGGAACTGGCGGTGCAGGCGCGTGCGGTGCAGGCGGGGTTGCGAGCGGGGGATGCGCCGGTCCTGCTGCTGTCGGGCGGCGAGTTGACGGTGACGCGGCGCGGCACGGGCACGGGCGGTCCGAATGCCGAGTTCTGTCTGGCTCTGGCGCTGGAACTGGCGGGGGCACCCGGGATCTGGGCCCTGGCCTGTGACACCGACGGGGTGGACGGTGCCGCCGAGGTGGCCGGGGCGGTGATCGGCCCCGACACCCTTGCGCGCGCGAAGGCTTTAGAGGTCGATGCGGCCGCCGCCTTGGCCGCCAACGACTCCCATGGCTTTTTCGCCGGTATCGGCGGGCAGGTGGTGACCGGCCCAACCTTGACAAATGTCAATGATTTCAGGGCCATCCTGGTTATGCCGGCCGGTTAGGGCCTTGTGGGGCGGCACGACCCGTCCTGCCGCGCGCCTCACGCGTCCGCTACCCCGGACCACGGCACCAATCCTGTCGCCCCCCCTCCCCCTCGTGGGGAGGGGATGGGGGGTGGGGGGGCCATGCCAACGGCCTGCGCCAGCCCCCCCCCATCCCTCTCCCTCCCCCACAAGGGGGGCGGGGAGTTTCCCATGTTTCAGGTTCCGGCCCCGCCCTAAAGCGCCACGCTTTGCCCGGTTCGGATGCTTTCGTCGGCGGCCAGACAGATGCGCAACGACTGTACCGCGTCGGTCATGTGGCGCGACAGGTCCAGATCCTCGGCAATCGCGCGCCGCACAAAGGCCTGCTCGGCGTCGCACAGGCCCTGATGGCCGGGGTCGTCGCTGGTCGCGATCAGGCGGTCGCCCTGCGGGCCATGCACCAGAATGCCGCCCACCCTTGTGTGCCCTTCCAGATCTGCAGAGCCGGTCTTGTCGCCGTCCACGATTGACACCGAGCCGTTGGGGCAAATAATGTCCTTCACGAAATGCTCGGACTCCGAGATCATCGGCCCCC
>JANMJC010000445.1:0-5368 GCA_031371185.1 Paracoccaceae bacterium
GGTGACGCCTTTGCCGATCGCAAGGCGCTTGCGGCCCATTGCGAGGCGATGGTCCGCTCGGCCCATCCTTTCGGGCGCAGTTCCCTTGCCCGGCCTGAGCCTCCGGCGGGGGTATTTGGATCAAGATGAAGGGCCATGGGCGCGCCTTGCCCTTCATCTTGATCCAAATATTCCCGGGGGTGAGCGCGTCAGCGCGAGGGGGCAGCGCCCCCTGTCAACGGTTCAGAAGAGCGGCGCGATCAGGGTTTTCAGCGCCGAGCCCGCGTCTTCGGCGCCCCAGATTTCTTCGCCGATCCCGAAGAAGTCGGTGACGGGGCCGAATTTGGCGATCAGTTCCCGGGTCAGGGCGCCCTCTGCGATGCAGGGCACTTCGATGACATCGGACCACCATTCGAACACCTCGATGGCCACGACCTCGCCCTGACCGAGATGGTTCTGCCCGACCGGGCCAAAGGCTGCGTAATCAGCCCCGGCTTCGGCGGCGGTCATGCCGTCGTGTCGGGTGATCCCGCAATAGGCGCCAATGATGGCATCGGCCCCCAGGGCTTTGCGGGTCGCGCGGACCGATCGCGCGCCGTCTGTCAGATGGACCCCGTCCAGCCCCAGCCGCTCCACCATCAGAACGTGGTTGTCGATGATGATGGCCACGTCGCGTTCGTGGGCGACCGAGCGGCACGTGTCGGCGGCGCGCAGGATATCGTCCTCGTCGCGGCTGGCAAGCGACAGGCGCAGGCAGGCGATGTCCACCGTGTCCAACACCCGCGAAAGACGATCGGGAAAGGTGTCCAGGTCGATCACCAAGGGGGTGATCAGGGTGATCTGGGGGCGGTCGGCTTCGGCCATGGTTCGTCCTTCGGGATGCGGGTCCGGGTTCCATATCCCATGCCGGACCGCTTGGCTACTTGGGCGGCAGAGTTTTGTTGAAGGCAAGTGCCAGCCCCGTCAAGGTCTTAACGATCTTCGGCACCGCCAGGGTTTCGGGGCCACATTCCACAAACCCCGCCATCGCCTTTCCGGTAAAATTCATCGGTCGCACCCCGGGCAGGGCGAGGGCCACCGCGGCTGCGGCCTTGCCGACCCGAAAGATCGCCCCGGTCCTGGTGGAGCCAAGCGCCATATGGCCCCGCACCATGAAGGCCGTGCCGCCGAACATGCGTTTTTCGAGGGGGGCGACCTCGGCCAATGCGTCGCGCAGGATCTGCGCGTGGCCCTCATCCTGTGGCATGGTCGCCTTCCCTTGTGTGCCATCCAGCCCTAGCGTATCAGGCGCAAATCCCTTTGCAACAGGCCCGCCATGATCCCGCCCGCCTTCGTCTTTGTCCGCCCCCAGATGGGCGAGAATATCGGGGCGGCGGCGCGCGCCATGCTGAACTTCGGGCTGGACCGGATGCGGGTGGTCGACCCGCGCGACGGCTGGCCCAATCCGCGGGCGGTGGCCATGGCCTCGGGTGCGGGGCGGGTGCTGGATCAGGCCGGGCTGTTTGCCAGCCTGCCAGAGGCCCTCGCCGACTGCGACTATGTCTTTGCCACCACGGCGCGGGGGCGCGGTCTGGTCAAGCCGATCGTGACCCCCGAACGCGCCATGCAGATGACGCGCGAACTGGCGGCGCAGGGCAAGCGGGTGGCGGTGCTGTTCGGCCCCGAACGCGCGGGCCTTGAAAACGAGGATATCCTGCAGGCCAATGCCATCGTGACGGTGCCGGTCAACCCCGAGTTTCCCAGCCTGAACCTGGGGCAATGCGCCCTGTTGATGGGCTATGAGTGGGGCCGCCAGACCAGCACGGTTCCCCCCGAGGTCATGGAACTGGCCCGCACCGATTTCGCCCGAAGGATCGAGGTCGACCGCCTGTCGGACCATTTCGAAGAACGGCTGGAGGCGGCGGGCTTCTTTTTCCCGCCGACCAAGGCGAAAGTCATGAAGGACAACCTGCGCAACATGTGGTCGCGGCTGAACCTGACCCGGGCCGAGGTGCAGACCTTTCACGGCATGCTGCGTCAGATCGCCTATCGGCTGAAAGCGCAAGAGTCCGAGCGTCCGGACAGCGACAAGACCTGAACTCCCCGAGGATTGGTCGACTTGCGACCTGAAACCTCAGCCTGGCGCGAACCCTTGCGCAGCTTTGGGACTGGGGCGGCCGCGAAGGACTGGCTGGGGGCGGCCCGGGTAGACTTGGTTTCCCGATTGCCCTGTCGTCGTCGCGGCCACAGGAATGGCCCGGTTCGCTCAAGCGCCATCCTGCCCTTTCCCTGCGTCACCATTGCCGCAGGGCCTTGAAGCCCCCCAGGTCGCGGCCTAGTGTCCGCTGCCAACGGAGGCGCGAAAAATGACCGGCAAACGCAAGCTTTTTGAAGTGGTTGGGGCAGGGGTTCAAGCCCCGGTTCTGCCCAAGGGCGGGTTGATCGACGGGACGGGCGGGGGCGCGCGGCAGGGGGTGCGGGTCTGGCTGATGCTGATCTTCGGGCTGGTGGCCGCGATGATCGTGGTCGGGGGCATGACCCGGCTGACGGACTCGGGGCTTTCGATCACCGAATGGAACCCGATCCACGGCGCCATTCCGCCCCTGAACGCCGCCGACTGGGCCGAAGAGTTTGCCAAGTATCAGGCCAGCCCGGAATATCTGCTGCAAAACAGCGCCATGACGCTGCAAGAGTTCAAGGGCATCTTCTGGTGGGAATGGGGCCACCGACAGTTGGGCCGGGTGATCGGCCTGGTCTGGGCCTTGGGCTTTTTCGGCTTCATGGCGGCGCGACAGATTCCGCGCGGCTGGACGACGCGGCTTTTGGCCTTGGGGGCCCTGGGCGGGCTGCAGGGAGCGATCGGCTGGTGGATGGTGTCGTCGGGATTGCAGGGCCAAAGGGTCGATGTGGCGTCCTACCGTCTGGCGGTTCACCTGGGGCTGGCCTTCGTGATTTTCGGGCTTATCGCCAGTTACGTCTTGCAACTCGGCCGCTCCGAGACCGATCTGATGCAGGCGCGTCGCGCCGGGGACGCCGGGTTGCGGTCCTGGACCACGGCCCTGGTCGGGCTGGCCTTTGTGCAGATCCTCTTGGGCGCTCTGGTGGCGGGAATCGACGCGGGGCGCGGGTTTCCGACCTGGCCCGACATGAACGGACAGTTCTTTCCGGCCGATGCCTTCTATGTGCCGGGGGGGGGCGCGTGGCGGGCCTTGTTTGAAAACCCCGGTCTGGTGCAGTTCAACCACCGTCTTGTGGGCTATGTGCTGTTTCTGGTTGGGGTTGCGGCTTGGGTGAAGAGCCGCCGATCCCCCCATGGCAGCACGCGCGGCGCGTTTCACGCCGTCCTGTTGATGCTTGTGGTGCAGGTGGCCCTTGGGATTTTCACGGCGCTGAGTGCGGCCACGGTTCACGTCGCCATCACCCATCAGATCGGCGCGATCGTTCTTTGGGTGCTGATCCTGCGCGCCCGCCATCTGGCGATCATGCCGGTCGCGGGATCCATTCGGGAAGGAAAGCTATGACCAACAACCGGGCTTACGCCGAGCTGATGGCCTTTCAGCGCCAGACCGAGGCCCTGGGTCTGGTGATGGAACGGCTGGGGTGGGATCAGGAAACCATGATGCCGCGCGCCGCCGCAGAACAGCGCGGCGAAGAGATGGCAGCCCTGGAAGGCGTGCTGCATCTTCGCAAGACCGACCGGCGCATCGGGGATTGGCTGGAACAGGCCCAGCCCGCCGATGCACTGGCCGAGGCGCAGTTGCGTCATATCCGGCGCAGTTACATCCGCAACACCAAGGTGCCCGCCGATCTGGCCGAGGCGCTGGCGCGCCTGACCTCGACCGCGCAGGGCATCTGGGCCGCGGCACGGGCAGCGGACGACGTGGCGGCCTTTCTGCCCACCTTGAAAGAGGTTCTGGCCCTGCGCCGGCAAGAGGCGGAATGTCTGGCGCAGGGCGGCGATCTGTATGACGCCCTGATCGAAGACTATGAACCTGGCGCTTCGGGCGACAGCTTGAGTGCGATGTTCGACGCGATGCGGCCCCGTCTGGTCGCGCTGCGCGACCGCGTCCTGGGTGCGCCTGATCAGCCGCGCCCCCTCGCCGGCCAGTTCGCCGAAACCACGCAACTGCGGTTCTCGCGCGATCTGGCTTCGGCCTTCGGCTATGATTTCACCCGGGGGCGGATTGATCTGGCGGTGCATCCGTTTTCCTCGGGCACCTGGCAGGACAGCCGCATCACCACGCGCGTGGTGGAAAGCGATCCGTTCAACTGCATTTATTCAACGATCCACGAGGTTGGCCATTCCAGCTACGAACTGGCCATCGACCCCGATTATGCGCTGAGCCCGGTCGGGCATGGCTGTTCGATGGGGGTGCATGAAAGCCAAAGCCGGATCTACGAAAACCAGATGGGCCGCTCGCCCGCCTTTACGGGTTGGATCTTTGCCGAGATGCGCCAGCGTTTTGGCGACTTCGGAGTGCCGGATGCCCGCGAATTCGCCCGCACGGTGAACCGCGTGCAGCCGGGCTACATCCGCACCGAGTCTGACGAGGTTCATTACAACCTGCACATCATGATGCGCTTCGATCTGGAACGCGCCCTGATGCGCGGCGATCTGGGCGTCGACGATCTGGAAGCCGCCTGGAACGACCGGTTTCACGCTGATTTCGGGGTGGCGGTGCCGCGCCCGTCGCAGGGGATGTTGCAGGATGTGCATTGGTCCTGCGGGCTGTTCGGCTATTTCCCGACCTATACCCTGGGCAATGTCTATGCCGGATGCCTGTGGAAGGCGCTGCGCGCCGATCTGCCCGACCTTGACGATGCCCTTGCCATGGGGCGCACGGCCCCGGCCACCGACTGGCTGCGCGAAAAGCTGCAACGGCACGGCGGGCTGTTCGACCCGCGCGAGACCATCCGTCAGGCCAGCGGGTTCGAACCCTCGGAGGGTCCATTGCTGGACTATCTGGAGGAGAAATTCGCGCGGCTTTACGCGCTGTGAGCCCCGAGGCTCCGGCCGTCTGGGCGCTGGCGCTTGGCCAGACCCTGACCTATGCCGGGGTCTATTATGCTTTTCCCGCGCTGTTGCCCGATCTGTTGACCCTGACCGGATGGAGCGGCGCCGAACTGGCGGCAGGGCCGACGCTGTCCTTTCTGGTGACGGCCCTTCTGACCCCGTTCACCGGGCGGCTGGTGGATCACGGCTGGGGCGGCGAGATGCTGGTCTGCCTCCCGGTCGTGGCGGCCATCTGCGTGGCACTGATCGGATTTGCGCCCAACCTTGCGGTCTGGCTGGTGCTGTGGGCGGTGATCGGGGTCACGCAGGCGGGGATGTATTACGAAACCTGCTTTGCCTTCCTGACCCGCCGTCTGGCCGACCGCGCCCGCCCGGCCATCACCCGCGTGACGCTGG
>JANMJC010000468.1:0-4213 GCA_031371185.1 Paracoccaceae bacterium
ATCGGGGGCGACGCAGAAAGGGGCTGTCGGCGGGCGTGACGCCCCCCACCACCACATGATTGCCGCCCCCGGTGCCGGTATGCTTGCCGTCGATCATGAACTTGTCGGCCCCAAGCCGCAGTTGCCGGGCCTCTTCATAAACCGTCTCGGTGGTGATCACGACCTCGTCCCAGGTATGGGCGGGGTGGATGTTCACCTCGATCACGCCGGGATCGGGGGCGACGCGGATCACGTTCAGGCGCGGATCGTTGGGGGGCCCGTAGCCTTCGATATGCACCGGCAGGCCGTGCAGTTTGGCGGCCGCTTCGGCAGCAGCGACCAGTTCCAGATAATCTTCAACCTTTTCCACCGGCGGCATGAAAACGCACAGCCGCCCGTCGCGCGGTTCCACCGAAATCGCGGTGCGCACAGTGCCTGCAAGGTCGGAGATTACCTGTTCGCGGCGGTCTTGGGTGGCTTGCGAGGCGGTAAAGGCCGCGCGGGCTTGACGGTGTTGGTCTTTGGGCTGGTCCGGCGCTTTGGTCGCGAAATCGGGCAACGCGCCGCGATCGTCGAAGGGGTCCGAGGGATGGATATGGGGATAATCCGCCGCCTTGACATGGGGCAGCGAGCCCAGGGGCAGGCGGTAGCCGACCGGGCTGTCGCCGGGCACCAGAAACAGATGCCCGCGCCGCAACGTCCATTTTTCCGAAATCCAGGTCTGCGCCGCCTTGGTCTGCCAGCGCTGCACCGGCAGCACAAAGCCCGAAGGTTCGGTCAGCCCGCGCGCAAAAACCCGCGCGATGCGGTTGCGCTCTTCGGGGTCCTTCAACTCTGAATTCTGCGGGGTCACATTCTCGGGCAGATTGCCTTCCTTGACGATCCACTCGGCGGGGTCCTCGTAGGCGGGTGTCACGTTCTCGGCAGGCAGTCCCAAGGTTTCCGCGATGGTTTCCAGCAGCGCCGTTGCCTGAGCGGGCGTCACCGTGGCGTCCGTGGCCTCGGGCGCGATCAGGTCGGGGTTGTGCCAGATCGGTTTGCCATCGCGGCGCCAGTACAGCGAAAAGGTCCAGCGCGGCAGGGTTTCACCCGGATACCATTTGCCCTGACCATAGTGCAGAAAGCCGCCCGGCGCGAATTTGGCTTGCAGGCGGCGGATCAGGGCATCGGCGAAAACCCGTTTGGTGGGGCCGACGGCATCGGTGGTCCACTCGCCGGCCTCGAAATCGTCGATCGACACGAAAGTCGGCTCGCCGCCCATGGTCAGGCGTACATCGCCCGCCGCAAGGGCCGCGTCCACCTTGTGGCCAAGCGCGTTCAGATCGGCCCAGGCCGCGTCGGAAAACGGCTTGGTGATGCGCGGATGTTCGGCGACCCGCGTGACCGACATGGCGAAATCAAAGGTCACTTCGGCAAAACTCGCCATGCCTGAAATCGGCGCCGCGTTGGAATAATGCGGCGTGGCGGACAGCGGGATATGGCTTTCCCCGGTCAGAAGGCCCGAGGTCGGGTCCAGCCCGACCCAGCCTGCACCGGGCAGATAGACCTCGGCCCAGGCGTGCAGATCGGTAAAGTCCTTTTCCGTGCCCGCAGGCCCGTCGATGGCCACCAGATCGGGTTTCAGTTGAATGAGGTAACCCGACACAAAGCGCGCGGCAAATCCCAGATGACGCAGCGCCTGCACCAACAGCCACGAGGTATCGCGGCATGATCCAAGCGCCAGCGCCAGCGTTTCCTCGGGGGTCTGCACCCCCGGCTCCATCCGGATGACATAGCCGATTTCCCGCGCCACCCGCGCGTTCAGCCCGACGATGAAATCGGTCGTGCGCAGAGGGTCGCGCGGGGTGCGCGCCAGAAAATCCTGCAACAGCGGCCCGGCGGGTTCGGCGCGGGTATAGATCACCAGATCCTCGGCAATCTCGGGCGGATAGGCAAAGGGCCAGATCTCGGCGCTGGCTTCCACGAAGAAACCAAAGGGGTTGTAGACCGTCATGTCGGCGGTCAGACCGACCTCGATCTTCAACTCGGTGACCGGACCGTCAAAGACATAGCGCGCCAACCAGTTGCCGTAGGGGTCTTGCTGATGGTTCACAAAGTGATTGGCCGGGGTCACCTTCAGCGAATGCGACACGACACGGGTGCGCGAATGGGGGGCAGGACGCAGCCGGATGATCTGCGGGCCAAGCGTGACCGGGCGGTCATAGATGTAATGCGTCAGATGGTGGACAGAGGCGAGGATGGACATGCGATGTTTTCTTTCGGGGCTTGCCGCTCTTTTTTCACACATCGCGCCGTTGCTCTAACGGTTTCTGCGACGCTTCCGGGTCGCAGGCAAGGCGATGCAGGATTGGTCGGTCCGCGCCTGATTTTTAGGCACCCTTCCGCTTGTGGCCGGTCGTAGTAATTAGGTAAAAACTAACCAAGGATATTGAATTGACGACTTGCCGCAAAACCAAAGCGGCATAAACTGGGTGAAGGTTGGCTGCAAGGGCGCGGCGCGTCACGGGTCTGGCAAGTGCCTGCGCGCGCCCGGGTCCTGGCCCGTTTGCAGCTTGGTAAAGGGAATCACGGCATGAGCGTTGAAATGGTCGAAGCGTTGGTGGTGGGCGCCGGTCAGGCGGGCATCGCGATGAGCGAGCATCTGACGCGCTGCGGCGTGCCCCATCTGGTGCTGGAACGGGCGCGCATCGCCGAGCGCTGGCGGTCGGAACGATGGGATTCGCTGGTGGCCAATGGCCCCGCCTGGCATGACCGTTTTCCCTCACTGGCCTTTCCGGGCGACCCCGATGGCTTTGTCGGAAAGGAAGGCGTGGCCGACTACCTTGCGGCCTACGCCGCCCACATCAATGCCCCCATCCGAAGCGGGGTTGCGGTGACCTCGGTAGAGCGCCGCCCGGATCAGGGAGGATTTGCGGTCCAGACATCACAGGGCGCACTTCGGGCCGACTATGTGATCGCCGCCACCGGACCGTTTCAAAAGCCGCTGATCCCGGCGCTGGTGCCCGAAACGGCGGGCGTGACCCAAATGCACTCGGCCGCCTATCGCAATCCCGACCAATTGCCGCCGGGCGCGGTTCTGGTGGTGGGGGCGGGCTCTTCGGGGGTGCAGATTGCCGACGAGTTGGCCCGCGCGGGGCGCAGGGTTTACCTGTCGGTCGGCCCGCACGACCGCCCGCCCCGCGCCTACCGGGGCCGGGATTTCGTCTGGTGGCTGGGGGTGTTGAACAAATGGGACGCCGAGGCCACGCCGGGGGCCGAACACACCACCATTGCGGTCAGCGGGGCGCGCGGCGGCCACACGGTGGATTTCCGCAATCTGGCGGCGCAGGGGATTGTTCTGACGGGCCGCACCCAGTCCTATGAGGCGGGCGTGTTGCGCTTTGCGCCCGATCTGGCCCACAACATCGCGCGGGGTGACGCCAACTATCTGTCGCTTCTGGACGAGGCCGATGCCTATCTGGCCCGCAACGGCCTGACCTTGCCCGAAGAACCGCAGGCCCGCGTTCTGGGCCCGATGCCCGATTGCGTGACCGATCCGCTTTTGTCGCTGGATCTGGCGGCGGCAGGGGTCAGCACCATCCTGTGGGCGACCGGCTTTGGCGCCGACTATTCCTGGCTGAAATTCGACGCCTTTGGCCCCGACGGCCGCCCGCGCCATCAGCGCGGTGTTTCGACCGAACCGGGAGTTTATTTCCTGGGCCTGCCCTATCAATCGCGCCGGGGGTCTTCCTTTATCTGGGGGGTCTGGCACGATGCCAAATTCGTGGCCGACCACATTGCCAAACAGCGGGCCTATCTGGCCTACGCACCCGCATCGCAGAATGCCTGACCAAAGGAGGCCCGACATGGCCCATTACCGCCACCGCCCGTACAACACCAAAGACACCTATCCCGAACAGAATCTGGATACCGACCTGGCCCATGCGGTTGTCACCACGGGCGGGCGTACGATCTATCTGCGCGGCCAATGCCCGCAAAACATCGACGATGCGGTGAACATCACCAGCCATGATCCGGTGGAACAGACCCACAAGGTCATGCAGAACCTCCGCCAACTGATCGAGGAATGCGGCGGCCGGATGGAGCATCTGGTCAAGATCGTGGTCTATATCACCGACGTGCGCCACCGCGAGGCGGTCTATCGGGTGATGGGGGAATACGTCCGGGGCATCCATCCCGTCTCGACGGGCATCGTCGTCGTCGCCCTGGCGCGGCCCAACTGGCTGGTCGAGAT
>JANMJC010000503.1:0-2761 GCA_031371185.1 Paracoccaceae bacterium
CGCCCGGTGGCGGCGGGCAGGGGATCGGGGCATCTGCAGTTCGACGTGGTGCCGGGCGACGCCGAAGCGTCGATCCTGTTGTACCGCATGATGTCGACCGATCCCGGTGCGATGATGCCAGAGATCGGGCGGTCGATGGTGCATCTGGAAGGGGCAGAGATCATCCGCGCCTGGATCGACGGGCTGGAGGGCTGAAGATGGTGAGGCGCAAGATGTTGCTGATCCTGCTGGACGGGGTGCCGTATCGCAACTGGCGGCGGCTGTTCGGCAATCTTGAAGGCTGGGTGGCCAGCGGCGAGGCGCGGGTGTGGAAAATGCGCTCGGTCCTGCCGTCAACCTCGGGGTCGTGCTATGCCTCGATCCATACCGGGGTGCCGCCGCAGGTCCACGGCATCTGGGGAAATTCAGGGCGCAGACGGTTGGAATATCCCGACCTCTTCTCGGAGATTGTCAAGGAAAGGGGCAGGACCGGGGCGGTCACGCACAGCTTCTGGTCGGAATTCTTCAACCGCCATCCCTTCGATCCGGTGCGCGATCTGGAATATGACGAGCCCACGGGCCCGATCACCCACGGCCGGTTTCACACCATGACGGGCGACAGCGGGTACAATCAGGCAACCCCTTCTGACCCCGACCTGTTCGCCACCCTGACCATGCTGTGCGAGGCCAAGGGCATCGACTATGGCATTGTGCACACCTGCACGCTGGACAGCATGGGGCACCGGTACTTCCACGATTGCGCCGAGATGGACGACGCCTGTTACCGGATGGACGAGCAACTGGCCCCCTTCATCGCGCGCTGGCGCCGCGCAGGATACGAGGTGATCGTGACGGCCGACCACGGCCAGGACGCGCGCGGCCATCACGGGGGTGCGGGCGATCTGCAGCAGGACGTCGCGTTCTACTATTTTGGCGAGGCTGAAATGCCCGGCGCGGATGCGGTTCTGAACCAGTTGGCGCTGGCCCCGTCAATCCTGACCCGCATGGGCGTGCCCGTGCCGGTCTCGATGACGGTGCCGCCCTTCATGGCCGGTTGATCTGGCCCTCAGCGCCCCTGCAGGGGGCGCCTTGGCAGGCAATAGGCCTTGTCGACCCGTTCAAAGCGGTGATCGCGTGACCACAGAACGACGCGCGGTTCGATCTGGTTTTGACACTGTTCCAGGCTTGTCATGTCGGTGAAGACATGCTGCGAGCATTGGCTTGGATCGGACGCCAGGCAGGCGACAATAACGAAGGGGATCATGAAATGTCCTTTCGGAAATAAAGGTGGGACTCAATTCAGGGGGGCGCTGCGCACGGGCATGCAATGGGCGCTTTTCAGGATCAGATCCGGGTGTGCCAATTGCCAAGTCTTGACCGCAGGTCCGATCAGCAGGTGACAGGCCTTGAAACCTTTGGTTTGGATCATGCCCGGATCCTGCAATTCGCAGGAAGCGGGGTTGGTGGAAAGACAGGCGGATATAACGATCGTCAACATGATTGGTTCCTTTTGAAAGTGGCGACATGCGTGGTTGGGTTCCCCGGACAGAGCAGAGTTTCAGGTTTTCAGGCGCAGCAGCATCACCCCTGCGGCAATGACCAGCACGCCGACGGACTGCGATACCCGGGCCGGCTCGCGCAGCAGGACAAAGCCCAGAAGGGCGGCAAAGGCGATGCTGGCCTCGGCCACGGCGGCGACAAGGGCAACCGGGGCATGGGCAAAGCCGAACAGGATCATCGCATAGGCCGCAATCGACAGGCCCGCCGACGATACGATGCCCGGCACGGCAGCGGGCCGGATCTGCGCCAGCCGCGGGCCGTGACGGATCGCGGCGAAAAGGCCAACTCCGACAGCGTTGCCCAGATACAGGATCAGGCAATATTGCAGGGCCGATCCGGCGACCCGGACCCCCATCGCATCGACCAGGGTGAAGGCGCCGATGATGACGCCCAGGCACAGCGACGGAATCAGGCTTGTCAGGGTCAGGCGATCCTTTGGCCGCATGCCAAAGATCACAAGGGCCAGCCCGCCCAGAATGGCGATCAAGACCGTGGTCTGACCCGGACTTAGGCTTTCGCCCACAAGAAGGTGCGACCCGATGGCCGTCAGCACCACGCCGCAGCCGCGCGACAGGGGAAAGACCACCGCCAGCGCGCCGCTTTGGTAGGCCCAGCCCAGGGCGATCCAATACAAGCTGCCCAGGACGACAGATCCCGCCAGCCAGGGCAGGACCCCCGCATCGGGCAGTCCGACGACCAAAACCATGGGCGCGGCAATCAGCCCACCCGCCAGCGCAACGGCCAGAGCGCGGGCAAAGGGATCGGTTCCGGATTTGATCAGGCAGTGTTGCACTGCGTCAAGAACCGCGGCCACAAGGACCAGCGCCAGAATGCTGTAGGACAAGGGATGTTCCCTGGATTCAAGAAAAAGGGTGCGTTCAAAGGTCTTCCGCCACGGCAATTCCGGCGGATCATTCAAATCAAGTTTGGTCGAGGACCGGAGCGGAGCGGAATTGCCCCGGACGGGTCAGATATGGCGAAGCGGCAAGCGAAATCCGGTGCGCCCGAACACCAAAAAGATCGGGGGAATGATCCCGGTCTGATGCCAGGCCTTCGTCCCCTGCGCGCGCCTCTTCGCAGAAATGTTGTCGTCGGTGTGCGCCGCGGTCTGGGCAGCACGTTCGAGGAGACCCTCGTCCCGCTCGTCGCGCTCAGCTTCGACTACGGCGGCGTCCACGTGCCCGCGTCCGACACGAGCTCGCGCGTCTTCACCTCCGGCGCG
>JANMJC010000585.1:0-7756 GCA_031371185.1 Paracoccaceae bacterium
CAAGAAGTCCTTCGGCGCGGTGGTTGTCATCTAGGGCATCGACCTGACCATCTAAAAGGGCGAATTCATGTTTTTCGTCGGCCCCTCGGGCTGCGGGAAATCCACGCTTCTGCGCCTGATCTCGGGGTTGGAAGAGATCTCGAGCGGCGACATGCTGTTTGACGGCGAACGGGTGAACAACGTCATCCCCTCGCAGCGCGGCATCGCGATGGTGTTCCAAAGCTATGCGCTTTACCCGCATATGAACGTCTACGACAACATGGCCTTCGGCATGAAGCTGGCGAAATCCAGCCCCGCCGAGGTGGACAGGCGGGTGCGCGATTCGGCCCGTCTGTTGCAGATCGAGCATCTGCTGGACCGGCTGCCCAAACAGCTGTCGGGCGGTCAGCGCCAGCGCGTCGCCATTGGCCGCGCCATCGTGCGCGACCCGCGGGTCTTCCTGTTCGACGAGCCCCTGTCGAACCTTGATGCCGCCCTGCGCGTGCAGACCCGGTTGGAGATTGCCAAGCTGCACCACTCGATGTCGAACGTCACGATGATCTATGTGACGCATGATCAGGTCGAGGCCATGACCCTGGCCGACCGCATCGCGGTCCTGCGCGATGGCAGGCTGGAGCAGGTCGGCAGCCCGGCGGAACTGTACGACAGCCCGAATTCGCTGTTCGTGGCGGGCTTTATCGGCAGTCCGAAGATGAATTTCCTGACCGGGCCTGCGGCTGCGGCCGAAGGCTGCGTCACCCTGGGCGTTCGCTCGGAACATCTGCAGATTGTCGAGGGCGGGCCGTGGTCGGGCGAGGTCGTGCACGTCGAAGACCTTGGGTCGGACCATTATGTCTTTGTCGAAATGGGCACCGAAGAGCCGATGATCGTGCGTCGCCCCGGCAAGCAGACCGTGGCCCTGGGCGCAAAGATTTCCGTCGCACCGATGCCGGGCCAGTTGCACCGCTTCGACAAGGATGGCAAACCGATGCGGTGACAAGGGGCGCGCAAGGCGGGGCTGGCCCCCCGAAGCCCCTTGGGATATTCACAGGCATACAAGCGGGCAAGGCACGGGGTCTTGTCCAAGGAGAATGAAGCATGTCGATCCGCGTCACCGTCTGGGGCGAAAACGTCCATGAGCAAAAGAACAAGGTTGTTGCCGATCTTTATCCGCTGACCATGCATGGCACGATTGCCAAGGCCCTGAATGCCGAGACGGGGATCGTGGCCACGACCGCGACCCTGCAGGATGCCGAGCATGGCATGACCGAGGCGAAACTGGCCGACACCGATGTGCTGATCTGGTGGGGCCATGCCGCCCATGGCTCTGTGGACGACAAGATTGTCGAGCGGGTCTGCAATGCCGTGTGGAGCGGGATGGGGATGATCTTCCTGCATTCCGCGCATTTCTCCAAGCCGTTCAAGCGGTTGATGGGCGCGCCTTGCAACCTGACCTGGCGCGAGGCGGGCGAGCGCGAGCGTCTATGGGTCACCTCGCGGCAGCATCCGATCACGCGCGGCCTGCCCGACCATTTCGAGCTGGAATATGAAGAGATGTACGGCGAGCCCTTTGGCGTGCCGGAACCCCTGGAGACGGTGTTCGTCTCGTGGTTCGCGGGCGGCGAGGTGTTCCGCTCGGGGCTGACCTACAAGCGCGGCGCGGGCAACATCTTTTACTTCCGCCCGGGCCATGAAACCTATCCGACCTATCACGACGCCAACGTGCAGCGCGTGATCGCGAATGGCGTGCGGTGGGCCCACAACCCGCAAGCCCGCATCGACAACCCCAACGCCGCGCCGAACGTGCCGGTCGAAACCGCGCTGGAGCCGATCACCGAACGGGGCGCACGCCTGCATCACGCCGGCGAGGCGGGGTTCCGGTAATGGTCAAACCGGTTCGCATCCTGATCCTTGGAACCGGCGGCATGGCTAACAACCATGCCGACAAGTTCAAGGAAATCGAGGGCGTAACGCTGGTCGGGGGCGTGGACACGCGGCCCGAGCAACTGCGCGCCTTTTGTGACAAGCACGGCATTGCCCATGGCTTCGCCACGCTGGACGAGGCGCTGCAATGGGGCGAGTTCGATGCGGTGACCAATGTCACCCCCGATGCCGCCCATTACGCCACCACGATGCCGGTGCTGGCGGCGGGCAAGCACATCCTGTGCGAAAAGCCGCTGGCGACGAACGAGACCCATGCCAATGAAATGGCGAAAGCGGCGGCCGCAGCCGGCGTGGTCAACATGGTCAATCTGTCCTACCGCAACGTGGCGGCCCTGCAGCAGGGGGCCAGGATGGTGCGCGAGGGCGCCATCGGCACAGTGCGCCATTTCGAAGCGTCCTATCTGCAATCCTGGCTGACGCAACCCGCCTGGGGCCATTGGGACCGCGCGCCGCAATGGCTGTGGCGGCTGTCGACCAAGCACGGATCCAAGGGCGTGCTGGGCGATCTCGGCATCCATATCCTGGATTTCGCGCTGTTCGTCGCCGGTCTGGAGGCCGCCGAAGTGTCGTGCCGTCTGGCCACGTTTTCCAAGGCGCCGGGCGATCAGATTGGCGAATATCCGCTGGATGCCAATGACAGCGCCACGATGCAACTGGTATTGAGCAACGGAGCACTTGGCACCGTCGCGGCAACCCGCTTTGCCACCGGCCATCTGAACGACCTGCGCCTGCGCCTTTATGGTGACAAGGGCGGGATCGAAGTGCAGTGGGAAAAGGACGTCTCGCGCCTGCGGCTGTGCAACGGCGACGATGTGCAAAAGGCCCTCTGGCACGATGTCGAAGCCCCGGTTCTGGCCAATGTCTATCAGCGCTTTGTCGGCGCGATCCGCGGCGAAAACCCGGCCGACCCCGATTTTGCCCGCGCCGCGATGTTGCAGCGCCTGCTGGACCGCGCTGAACAATCGGCAGGTCAGGGCGGATGCTCGTTGGCGGTGTGAAAGCCCGGGCGGTTTGACCCAAGTCAGGGCGTCCTTCGGGGCGCCTTGATCGTTTCAGGCCCGACCCGGCGCGGGCAGATCACCATGGCTCGGCCCGGTTTGTTCCCGGTCGTGTGGCCTGGTATGGCGGTGTCGGCGTTGCCGCCGACTTGCGCTCGGGGAGGAAGCCCGGGGTTATCGCGCGGACCGCGCTGCATGTTGCGGCTGCTTTGTGGTACCCGTTCGGGCCCTGTTGGCGCGGATGAGAAGTCCGCAAGATCAACGGCTCAGGAACACTGCCACGGTCTCTTCGAATTCGCGCGGACGGTCGGCATGCAGCCAGTGACCCGCGCCCTGAATCCTGGCAAAGCGGGCCTTGGGGAACAGCGCCTTGATGGTGTCGCGGTCCTGGGGTTGCACATACAGGCTGTCGGCGCCGGTCAGGAACAGGGTCGGTCCGTCAAAATGGCCGGGGGTGCCGGGCCATCCGACGATCTTCGGCATCTCGGCCTCAAGCACGTCAAGGTTCAGGCGCCAGCGCGGGCCGCCGATCGCCTTCAGGTCCAGCGATTGCAGGAAAAACGCGCGCAGGGCAGGGTCGGGGACACTGGCCTGCAACCGGCGGTCCGCCTCGGCCCGCGTTGCCAGTCCCGTCCTGTCCAGCCCGCGCATGGCGTGGACATGCCGGGTCTGATCGTGGTCATAGGGCACCGGGGCGATATCTGCGACCACCAGTTTGCGCAGCAGGTCGCCTTGGGTCAGCGCCAGTTGCATCGCGGCCTTGCCGCCCATCGAATGACCCAGAAGATCCGCCTTGCCGCCCAGGGACCGGATGACGTCGGCCAGATCGCCGGCCATGTCGGCATAGCTTTGGGTGGCGAACCGGGGCGAGGTGCCATGGTTGCGCATATCCACCGCCACAACATCTTGTGCCCGGGCCAGACGCCGCGCGATCCCCCCCCAATTGCGCCCCGAGCCGTAAAGACCATGCGCAATCACCAGCGGCGGCAAGGCGGACGGGGTTTCGGCGGGGTGAAGGATCTGGGTCAGCATGGGCCCATGCTACGTCGGGCCCCGGGGTTTGGCCAGTGGTTGCCAGCCCCGCCATGGCAAGCTACTGTCCGGAAAAAATGGGCAAGGTCATGAGCGCAATCACCCTTCAGCAAATGGCCGACCGCGTCGCGGACCTGATGGAAAGCCGGCTGAAGGTCGGCGGCAAGGGGCTGAGCGAAAAGCTGAAGCGCGGCGGAAACAAGCTGCCGCGCCGGGTGCGGGCGGCCGCCGCCGACCTTGCCAAGGCGGCCGACTTGGCGCGGAATCCGAAGCTTTTCCTGCAGTTGGATCAGGCTGCCATCGCCGAAGCCTATGATCTGTGCCTGCGCCATCTGGGCGAGTTGCACAGATGGGACCGGGTGCGCGGCCTGGCCGAAAGCTGGCTTTTGTCGTTGGTGACCTCGTTGATCGTGCTGGGGGGGCTGATCTTTGCGGTCCTGCGCTGGCGCGGCTATGTCTGAGGCCGGATCGACCCGCGCGCCACCAGGGTCACGCTGACAAAGGCCACATACAAAAGCAGATACCACGACCCGATCTTGGCATAGCTGACCCAATGGTCCGCCCCTTGCCCGGAATATGCCCAGGTCCCGGTTGCCGTGCCGATATTCTCGGCTACCCACAGCGCAAGCGACGACAGGCCCGCCGCAAGCGGCAGGGGCATCCACCACATATGGGTCGAGATCCGAAATCTTACGCGGGTGCGTAGGAACAGGACCAGTGTCGCGGCAAACAGGACCAGCCGGATGTCGGGAAGGAAATGATGGGCGAAGAAATTGACATAGATCGCCCCGGCCAGCACGAAGGTCAGCCATAGCGGCGGATAGGGGGTAAAGCGCATCTCGAATATCCGGATGACGCGCGCCATGTAGCTGCCGACCGAGGCATACATGAACCCCGAAAACAGCGGCACGTCCAGCACCTTGAACAGGCCCGGCTCGGGGTAGGCCCAGGACCCGGCATGCACCTTGAACCATTCCATCGCGGTGCCGGTCAGGTGAAACAGCAAGATCACCCGCGCCTCTTCCCAGGTTTCCAGCCCGAAGCGCAGGAACAGGATCTGGACCGACAGGCCGAACAGGAACAGGGCGTCGTAGCGCTGCAGGGGCCAGTCTTCCTGCCAGACAACCCTGGTCGCAAGAATCGCCAGCAGCAAAAGCCCGCCAAACAGGCAGGCCCAACCCTGCTTCAGCACGAACATGACAAGTTCCGCCACCGCGAAGGGCAGTTTCGAACGCGCCCAATCGCCAAGGCGGCGCTCTGTTCGCGGGGCAGAGGGGGTCTGGTTCATCGGGTTGGGCACGATCTTTGGTCTTTGTCCCGGGGCAGGATCGGCGGGCTGCGCCACAAGAGCACCGCCCCCACCGAAGCGGGGCCCCGGGTCAGGCTTGGCCCTTCACAGACCGGGATAGATCGGGAAACGCTGGCACAGGGCCTCGACCTTGGCCTTTACCGCCGCCTCGACCTCGGTATTGCCGTCTTCGCCGTGGGCGGCCAGCCCGTCAACCACTTCGACGATCCAGCGGCCAATGTCGCGGAATTCGGCCTCGGCAAAGCCGCGCGTCGTGCCCGCCGGGGTTCCCAGACGCACGCCCGAGGTGATCGTCGGCTTTTCGGTGTCAAACGGGATGCCGTTCTTGTTGCAGGTGATATGCGCGCGCCCCAGGGCCTTTTCCGTGGCATTGCCCTTCACGCCCTTGGGCCGCAGATCGACCAGCATCAGATGGGTGTCGGTGCCGCCGGTGACGATATCAAGGCCGCCCTTCATCAACTGATCGGCCAGGGCCTGGGCATTCTTGATCACCTGCGCCTGATATTCCTTGAAACCGGGCCGCAGCGCCTCGCCAAAGGCCACCGCCTTGGCCGCGATCACATGCATCAGGGGCCCGCCCTGAATGCCGGGGAAAATCGCCGAATTGATCTTCTTGGCGATCGCCTCGTCGTTGCTCAGGATCATGCCGCCGCGCGGGCCGCGCAGGGTCTTGTGGGTCGTCGTGGTCGCGACATGGGCATGGGGGAAGGGCGAGGGGTAGTGGCCGGCCGCCACAAGCCCGGCAAAATGCGCCATGTCGACCAGAAAGTAGGCGCCCACCGAATCCGCGATTTCGCGCAGGCGGGCAAAGTCGATGATGCGCGGAATGGCCGAGCCGCCCGCGATGATCATCTTCGGCCTGTGCTCGGTCGCCAGCGCCTGCACCTGATCGTAATCCAGCGTCAGATCCTGCTTGCGCACACCGTATTGTACCGCATGAAACCACTTGCCCGACTGGTTGGGCGCGGCCCCGTGGGTCAGGTGGCCGCCCGCGTCCAGGCTCATGCCAAGGATGGTGTCGCCCGGTTTGATCAGCGCCTGAAACACGCCCTGATTGGCTTGAGAGCCGGAATTGGGCTGGACATTGGCGAAGGTGCAGCCGAACAACCGGCAGGCCCGGTCAATCGCCAGATTTTCGGCCACATCGACAAACTGGCACCCGCCGTAATAGCGCCGGCCGGGATAGCCCTCGGCGTATTTGTTGGTCATCACCGAGCCTTGGGCTTCCATCACGGCGCGGCTGACGATGTTTTCCGAGGCAATCAACTCGATCTCGTGGCGCTGACGCCCCAACTCTGCGGTGATCGTGCCAAAAAGCTCGGGGTCACTTGTGGCCAGGCTTTCGGTAAAGAAACCGGGGGTGGCGGACATGGACGTCTCCTCCAGAAGGGGGCAAGGGGGGCTTTCAGGGGTTCTAGGGCAAGCGCCGTCCTTGGGGAAGGTGGGAAAGCGACGATATGTGCGGTGTTTTTCGCCATCGGCGCCAAAGGGTGCAGCCCCCCGGCGAGGACTTGAGTTTTCGAAGGCGCGGCGCGATGCTGCACCTTCGGGCGCTTGCCCCGCAAAGAAAGAGAATCCTTCGTGCGCTTTTCCAGGATCGGCTTGCGGGCCAGCGACGCCAAAGCGGCACAGGACGCCTATGCGGCGCTGACCGCCGCCTATGACACCGTGCCGGTGGATCAGGCCGATGTCGTCGTGGCCCTGGGCGGTGACGGGTTCATGCTGCAAACACTGCACGAGACGCAAAAGCTGAAAATCCCGGTCTATGGGATGAATTGCGGCACCATCGGCTTTCTGATGAACAGCTATTCGGATGAGGCACTGCTCGAGCGTCTGGCCGCCGCCGAAGAGGCCACGATCAACCCGCTTTCCATGAAGGCGACCACGGCAGACGGCACGGTGACCAAGGCGCTGGCGATCAACGAGGTGTCGCTGCTGCGGGCCGGGCCGCAGGCGGCCAAGTTGCGTATCTTCATCGACGGGATCGAGAGGATGCCGGAACTCGTCTGCGACGGCGTCCTGATCGCCACGCCCGCCGGGTCCACGGCCTACAATTACTCCGCCCATGGGCCGATCATCCCGATCGGCTCCGAGGTCCTGGCCCTGACGCCGATGGCAGCGTTCCGGCCAAGGCGTTGGCGCGGGGCCTTGCTGCCGAAATCAGCCGTCGTGCGGATCGAAGTGCTGGATCCGGTCAAGCGCCCGGTGCGGGCGGATGCCGATACGCGCGCGGTGCCCGAAGTGGTGTCGGTGGAAATCAAATCGGAACCCAAGGTGCGCCACCGCATCCTGTTCGACCCCGGCCATGGGTTGGAAGAGCGGCTGATCGTCGAGCAGTTTGCGTGATGGGGGGCTTCGGACTGAAAGGAAACGCACTGGAAGAGAGTTTCCTGGTCTGTTGGCCGGAGGCGGAAGGCCTACGGCCAAGAGGTTCTCAGCAATCCCGCCGGTCAGGTGAATTGGGGCGCGCCTGTCTGGCTGGTGCGTCTTGACG
>JANMJC010000615.1:0-7440 GCA_031371185.1 Paracoccaceae bacterium
TACTGCGCCAAAGCTGGCAAACAAGAAACTCCCGTATGCCATGGCCGCGAGCAATCCCCCCGCTGCACCTGCAAAGGACATGATCAACGCTGTTTTGCGGGAGTTCAGCAGAATCCAAGCGGCGGGGCTGGAAAGTTGAAATGCACTCTTCTCTTCTTGCATCAATGCGCCGCCTCCGCCGCAACGGCGTTCAGGGCCCGCACGGCGCTGCGCCGGGCAAGGGTGGTGACTTGGGTTGCGACAATGCCTAATGGCCCCGCGTCCAGGGGACGAAGGGCAGGTTCTGCCGCCTTGGAAATGCCCCCTGCCCGGCAAACGGCTGGCACCTTTGGATGCCAGCCGTCACCTGACCGAAGGAAGCCGCGCTCAGCCGCCCTTTTTAAGCAGCGGAACCACGACCTCGGGAACGTCGATCTTGATGTTGACGGAATTCGGGTCGGAACCGCGACCATACATGACGTAAACCAGAACCCCGACGGCGACGACAAGGCCGCCCACGACAAAGGCAAGGGTCGAGTTGGAATTGCTGTTGCCATCTTCGGCCATGGGCGTCTCTCCTGTTCATCTAACGACAGGATCACAACGCCGGACAGGGCCGATGGGTTCCCCATCAATGCGCCACCCCCGCCGCGACGCTTTCGTCAATGAACTGCCCCTCGCGGAAGCGCCACATGTTGAACGCCTCGGCCAGCGGCCCCGGCTCGCCCTTGGCCATCAACTCGGCCATGGCCCAGCCCGACCCCGGGATCGCCTTGAACCCCCCCGTGCCCCAACCGCAGTTGATGAAGCAATTGCCAAGCGGGGTCTTGGAAATCAGCGGCGAGCGGTCGCCGGTCATGTCCACGATCCCGCCCCATTGCCGCAGCATCTTGAGGCGTGAGATCATCGGGAAGGTTTCGATCAGCGCGCGCAGGGTTTCCTCGATATGGTGAAAGCTGCCGCGTTGGGTGTAGTTGTTGAACCCGTCTGTGCCGCCGCCGATCACCATCTCGCCCTTGTCGGACTGGCTCATGTAGCCGTGCACGGTGTTGGCCATCACCACCACATCCATGCAGGGCTTGATCGGCTCTGAGACCAGCGCCTGCAGGGCCACCGCCTCGATCGGCAAGCGAAAGCCCGCCATCTCGGCCAGTTGCCCGGAATGCCCGGCCACCACCATGCCGACTTTCTTCGCCCCGATATGGCCCTTGCTGGTGTCGACCCCCACCACCTGACCCGCTTCGGACCGCACTCCCGTCACTTTGCATTGCTGGATGATGTCCATCCCCATCGCGTGGCAGGCGCGCGCATAGCCCCAGGCCACGGCATCGTGCCGCCCGGTGCCGCCGCGCTCCTGATACAGCGCCCCCAGAACCGGATAGCGCGGACCGTCCAGCGCGATGATCGGCACCAGTTCCTTGACCCGCTCGCGCCCGATGTATTCGGTCTTGACCCCCTGAAGCGCGTTCGCGTGCGCCGTGCGCAGGTACCCCCGCACCTCGTGGTGGGTCTGGGCCAGCATCAACAGGCCGCGCGGCGAAAACATGACGTTGTAATTCAGGTCCTGCGACAGGGTCTCGTACAGTTGCAGCGCCTTGTCATAGATCGCGGCCGACGGGTCCTGCAGATAGTTCGACCGGATGATCGTGGTGTTGCGCCCGGTGTTGCCCCCCCCGAGCCAGCCCTTTTCGATGATCGCCACGTTGCGGATGCCATGACTCTTGCCCAGATAATAGGCCGTGGCCAGCCCGTGCCCGCCCGCCCCCACGATGACCACGTCATAGGCCTTTTTCGGCTCGGGCGAGGTCCAGACCTTTTCCCAGCCGAGATGATAATTCAGCGCCTCTCGTGCGATGGCAAAGACCGAATAGCGCTTCATGGGGGCCTCCGAAGGGGTGCGTCGTGCCAGTTTGACCGTTGGCGCAGATTTAGGGCCTAAAGATTGCGCCGCAATAGGGAAAATTACGACAGAAACTGCCAGATGCGTCATTGCGCCCGACCCATGCCCCTTTTGCCGGAGCGGGGAAAGGGCTAGATCACCGCAAAGCCACGAGGTGTCGAATGCTGGAATTCTGGGTCCCCGCCGTGGGGTTGGTGGCCGCGTCTGGCGCGGTCCTGCTGGCCGCGCTGCGGCGGGGCGGTCCGCAGGGTGCCGGGGCCGAAGCCGCCGACATCCGGGTGTACAAGGACCAGTTGGCCGAGGTGGCGCGGGACCTGGAGCGCGGCACCATCGACGCCGACGAAGGCGCGCGGCTGCGGGCCGAGGTTGCGCGCCGCCTTCTGGGCGCGGACCGTGTCCTGCCCGCACCGACCGAAGCGATCACGGGGGGTGTGGCCCCGGCGGCTCTGGTCGCAGGGGTTCTGGCGGCCTGTGTGGCGGGTTACTTCTGGCTGGGCGCGCCGGGCTATCCCGATTTGCCGATCGCGGCGCGGCTGGACAGGGCCACCGAATTCTACAACTCCCGCCCCACGCAAGAGGCCGCCGAAGCTGCGGCGGGCCTGACCGGCAGCCTGCCGCAAAGCGACGAGGAGGCGGCCCTTCTGACCCGGTTGCGCGCAGCGGTGGCCGCCCGCCCCGACGATCTGCCGGGCCATCAGCTTTTGGCCAGAACCGAGATGTCGGTGGGCAATTATCGCGGTGCGCGGCAGGCCTATCAGCGCGTCATCGAATTGACCGGCGCGCAGGCCACGCCTGCCGACCATGCCGCTCTGGCCGAGGTGATGATCATGGCGGCGGGCGGCACCGTGACCCCGCAGGCCGAGGCCGAACTGGTGACTGTGCTGAAGGCCGATCCGCGCAATGCGGTGGCCCGGTTCTACTCGGGGGTGATGCTGGCGCAGGTCGGACGCCCCGACAAGGCCTTTGCGCTGTGGCGCCCCCTTCTGGAAGAAAGCACCCCGCAGGACCCGTGGTACGAGCCGATCCGCACGCAGATCGAGGACATGGCACAGGCGGCGGGCATCGACTATGTGTTGCCAGAGGCGGCGAGGCCCGAGGCGGCGCTGCCCGAGGCGTCCGGGCCCGAGGCGTCCGGGCCCGATGCGGGCGATATCGCGGCGGCGGGTGAAATGACGCCCGAACAGCGGCAGGACATGATCAGGGCCATGGTCGACGGTCTGGAAGCGCGGCTTCTGGCCGAGGGCGGGACGGCGGAAGACTGGGCAAAACTGGTCAATGCCCTGGGGGTCCTGGGCGAGGCCGACCGTGCCGCCACGGCCTTTGCCGCCGGGCAGAAGGCGCTTGCCGGCGACAAGGCCGGGCTTTTTGCCCTGCAACAGGCCGCACAGGCTGCCGGGGTGGCGCCATGATCTGTGACGACATGCAGGGCTTTGCCGCAGCCCTGCCCGCCCACCGCGCCGTGGCCGGGCTGGATCTGGGCGACAAGACCATCGGGGTCGCGATTTCAGACCTGCGCCGGTCGGTCGCAACCCCGGTCGAGGTGATCCGCCGGGTCAAGTTCACTGAAGACGCCCGGCGGCTGATGGCCCTTCTGACCGAGCGGCGTGTGGCGGGCATCCTTCTGGGCCTGCCCTTGAACATGGACGGTTCCGAAGGGCCGCGCGTGCAATCGACCCGCGCCTTCGCGCGCAATCTGACCGGGCTGACCGACCTGCCGATCTTTTATTGGGACGAACGCCTGTCCACCGTGGCCGCGACCCGCGCCCTGCTCGAGGCGGATACGTCGCGAAAGCGTCGCGCCGAGGTCATTGATCAGGTGGCCGCCGGGTATATCCTGCAAGGCGCGCTGGACCGGATGGCGCATTTGGAGGCCAACCGTGAACGATGAGATCTGGAAACGGGCCGAGATCGACAGCCCCTGCATCAAGCTGTGCGTGATCCATCCCGAAAGCCGCACCTGCGTCGGCTGCTACCGCACGATTGACGAAATCAGCGCCTGGTCACGCCTGACCCCGGCCGAGCGCCGCGACATCATGGCCGCCCTGCCCGCCCGGGCTGGCCAGTTGACCAGGCGGCGCGGCGGCCGCATGGGACGGCTGCAGGGCAGTTAAGCCGCCCGCAGCCAGTCTGCCACCCCGGCCATCAGCGGGCGGAAATAGGCGATGATGCGGCCTTCGGGCGGGGCCCTTGCCCCCGGCTCCCAAGGGGCGACACCGTGCAACAGGTGGCGGTGCAGCCAGATCGCCTGACCGGGGCGGGCGGGCAGGCCAAGTCTGGGGCAGGTCTCTAAGATTTCGGCGCGGGCCTTTGTGTAGACCTCGGTGATATCCACCTCGCCCCAGACCTCGGGCGGATGCGGCGACAGGGCCGCGCGCAGGGCCCGGCGCAAGATCAGATGGCTGCCCGGCCAGACCACCAAAGGCGCCGCC
Source organism: Paracoccaceae bacterium (assembly GCA_031371185.1). Lineage (GTDB taxonomy): Bacteria > Pseudomonadota > Alphaproteobacteria > Rhodobacterales > Rhodobacteraceae > CAIYZT01. The sequence goes on from JANMJC010000615.1 coordinate 4,309, forward strand.
CCCGGGTCACAAGCGGTCAGAGGCAGGCCCAGAATCCAGCCGTGCGGCTCTTTCACCATCCGCCGCCGATCCGCACCGATGGGCAAAAGCCCGTCCAGATGCGCGGCATCCCGGCGCTGGCGAAAGCCAAAGGCCCCCGGGCTTTCGTCGTCCGATGGCTGCGGATAACCGGGGTAGACGGCGGACAGTTGGGCACGGTGCAGGGGCTCGGGGGCGATCCCAAGTGCTGCCCAAGGCAGAGCCACCCCGTCCATCGCGCCGTCCGGTGCATTGGGCAGCAGGTCAAGTCCCACCGCCCAGGTGCCGCCACAGCGCAGCGGCTGATCGGTGTCGCGCAGGGCCTGCACCGCAATAGGCAACGCCGCCCGCGCCCAATCGGCAATCGAGGGGTCGGGCCCGATCAACCGCCAGCCTGCATCCGTCACCATCCGCCACCCTTGCGCCGCAGGGCCGGCGCACCTGACGTCATCCGCCCCGAGCCCGCCCCGGTGGCCCAAAATCCCGGCAGCGGATCGGCGCATCTTGGGACCCGCACCGCAGCGCGATCAGGCCCGAAGCGGTGCCAGCGCGCCTGTGTCACCACCCCGCGACCTTGCGCAGCATGTTCAGCGCCACCAGCGTCAGAAACACCGCGAAGGCGCGTTTCAGCGGCTTGGGGTCTATCGAATGGGCCAGACGGGCCCCCCAGGGCGTGGTCAGCATGGTCGATCCGATCACCACAAGGAAAGCCGGAAGATTGACCGCGCCCAGGGTGAAGGGCGGGGCATTTTCAATTGGCAGAAACACAAAACCCAGCACCGCAGGCACCGCGATCAGCACCCCGATCCCGGCGGCCGTGCCCACCGCGCGGTGGATCGGCACCGAATACAGCGTCATCAGCGGCACGCCGAAGGTGCCCCCGCCGATGCCCATCATCGCCGAAAAGAACGCAAGCGTCGTGGCCATGGCTCCGCTCGCCGGTTGGCCCGGAAGCCCCTCTCCCAGCCGCCAGCCGGATTTGCCAAAGGCCATGTACAGCCCGGCCAGCCCCGCCAGAACGCCGAACACGACCTGCAACACCACCGACTTGACCTGGGTTGCCGCATAGGTTCCCGCCAGCGCGCCACCCACGATGAACGGCGCCCAGGACCGCAGGAACTGCCAGTCCACCGCGCCCTTCTTGTTGTGCGACAGGACCGAGCGCGGCGAGGTGACCACGATGGTGGCAAGCGAGGTCGCCACGCAGATCTGCATCACCTGCGGGCCGCCGTATCCCAGGGCGGTGAAGGCGTAAAAGAACGCCGGAACCAGAACGATGCCACCGCCCACCCCCAACAACCCGGCGACAAGGCCGGCAAGGGCACCGATCGCCACCAGAAGGGCGACCATGGCGACAAGGGCGGCGGGATCGGGCATGGCAACCTCGGGCGAAATCCGGTTGGTGCTGTGGTGGCCGATTTGACCGCCCGAGGCAAGGGCGGCGAGCGCCTTGCACCCCGCCGGCCAAATAGTTAGTCTGGGGCGCAAGTGATTTGAAAGGCGGCGCGCATGGCCAACAGTTTGATGAAACCGGCGCTTGTTCTGGGGTTGTTGTCGATGATCGGCCCCTTCGCGATGGACATGTACCTGCCCGCCATGCCGGGGATCGCCGCCGATCTGGACACCACGGCGCAGGGCATGCAGGCAACGATCACCGCCTATCTTGCCGCCTTTGGTGTGGCGCAACTGATCTACGGTCCCTGGGCCGATCAGGCCGGCCGCAAGCCGCCGCTCTATGCCGCACTGGCCGTCTTTGCCCTGGGGTCGGTGCTGTGCATTGTGGCCACCAGCGTCGAAATGCTGACCCTCGGGCGCATCGTGCAGGGGCTTGGCGGGGCGGCGGTGATGGTCATTCCGCGCGCCATCATCCGCGACATGTCGACCGGAGACGAGGCGACGCGCCTGATGGCGCTGATCATGCTGGTGTTTTCGGTCTCGCCCATGCTTGCCCCCCTGACCGGATCGGCGCTGATGGCCCTTGCGGGGTGGCGGTCGGTTTTCGTGGCGCTCCTGGTGACCACGGTGATGAGCCTGGCCCTGCTGCATTTCGCCCAACCCGAGACGCTGGCGCCGGAAAACCGTCAGCGGTTTTCTTGGGCACAGACCCGGCGCGGGACGGCCATTCTGGTGCGCGATCGCGGCTTTGTCACGCTGACGCTGCTTGGAACCGCCGGGATGGCCAGTTTCTTCGTCTTTCTGGCAGCGGCGCCCTTTGTCTATGTGCAAAGCTATGGCCTGACACCGACGCAGTTTTCGCTGGCCTTTGCGGTCAATGCGATTTCCTTCATCGGCGCAGGCCAGTTGGCCGGGCCCCTGGGCGCGCGCTTTGGCGCGATGGCCGTGATGCGCGGAGCGGCGGTTCTGTTCGTGCTGGCAGCGGGCCTGCTGTTCGCGCTGGCGCTGGCCGGTCTGGTGCCGCTGTGGGTTCTGATCGGACTTCTGGCCCTGGGCAATGCCGGGCTGGGGCTGATCATTCCGACCTCGATGGTCATGGCGCTGGACCCGCATGGCGACATCGCGGGCCTGGCCTCGTCGCTTGGCGGCACGTTTCAGATGATCGCGGGCGGCGCCTTGGTGGCGCTGGTCGGGCCCTTGCTGGACGGCACGGCGGCACCCATGGTGGGCATGATCGCGGCCTGTGCGGCGGCGGCGGCGGTGCTGGCCTTTGTGGCCCCCACGCCTCAGGCGGCGGCAAGGCCGCGCGACACCTCGGCCAAGGCGGCGTCGTAAAACGCCAGCCCCGCGCCGGGGCGATTGGCCCCTTCGGACAAGACCCTGCGCCAGGCCCGTGCGCCTGGGCGCCCGGTGAACAGCCCCAGCATGTGCCGGGTGATCTGGTGCAGGCGGCCACCAGATTCCAGATGATCCTGGATATGGTCGCGCATGGCCAGTGCCACATCGAAGACCGAGGGCGCGTGATCCTCGCCCCACAAGCCATCGGCCCCGATCAGCACCGAGCCCGGATCGTGATAGGCCGCGCGCCCGATCATCACCCCGTCAAGCCCCTGATCCAGAAGGTCTTTCGCCTGCGCCAGCGAAGTCACCCCGCCGTTCAGGCAGATCGTCAGCTCCGGGAACCGCCGTTTCATGCGCACCACCAGATCATGGTCCAGC
>JANMJC010000065.1:0-9368 GCA_031371185.1 Paracoccaceae bacterium
CTCCAGCCCCCCCGCCTTCATCTTCAGCATGTTGCGCGCGGTGTTTGCGGCATCGGTGAAGGCGAAAACCAGAATGTTGGCCGGCCCCTGCAGGCGCGAGTTGGGGAAAATCCGAGCCCGAAGCTCGGGGTCAAGGGCGGCGTCGACCGACATTTCACCCTCGTAGTCGAAGTCAATCGAGCGGGATTGCAGGATTTCCAGCGCCGCACGCATGCGGCGGCCGGAATCGCTGTCAAGGTTGCCGAAGTTGGAATGCGAACACAGCGCGACCTTTGGGGTCACGCCAAAGCGCTTGGCGTGGCGTACCGCCCCCAGAACGGTTTCGGCCACCTGTTCGGGGGTCGGCATGGCGTTGACATGGGTATCGGCCACGAACAGGGGACCATCTTCCTGAATCATCAGTGACAGCGCGCCATGCGGCCGCAATCCGCCCCGCGCAAGGATCTGGCTGATGTATTGCAGATGCCAGAGATATTGTCCGAAGGTGCCGCAGATCAGGCTGTCGGCATCGCCGCGATGCACGGCGATGGCGGCGATGGCGGTGGAATTGGTCCGCAGGATGGCGCGGGCAATGTCGGGAGTGACGCCCTGACGTTCCATCAATTCGTGGTAGGTTTGCCAGTAATCGCGATACCGGCTGTCGCTTTCGGGGTTCACGATTTCAAAGTCGCGGTCGGGGCGGATCGGCAGACCGGCGCGTTCGGCACGGGCGGCAATGACCTCGGGGCGGCCGATCAGGATGGGCTTGTCGGTCATCTCCTCCAGCATGGCGTTCGCCGCACGCAAAACCCGCTCGTCCTCGCCTTCGGCAAAGATGATGCGGCGGGTGGATTGGCGCGCAGCCTCGAACAGAGGGCGCATGATCAGGGCGGATTTGAACACCGAGCCGTCCAGCTTCTGGCGGTAGGCGTCCAGATCGGCGATCGGGCGGGTGGCGACGCCGGTTTCCATCGCGGCGCGGGCCACGGCGCTGGCGACAACGCCGATCAGGCGCGGGTCAAAGGGCTTGGGGATCAGGTAATCTGCGCCAAAGGTCAACTGCTCGCCCTTGTAGGCCGCCGCCGCCTCGGCGCTGGTGGTGGCGCGGGCGAGGGCCGCGATGCCTTCGATGCAGGCCAGCTCCATCTGGGCGTTGATCGTGGTCGCCCCCACATCAAGCGCTCCGCGAAAGATGAAGGGAAAACAAAGCACGTTGTTGACCTGATTGGGAAAATCGCTGCGTCCCGTGGCGACGATTGCATCCGGGCAAACCGCGCGCACGGCGTCGGGCAAGATCTCGGGGGTGGGGTTGGCAAGGGCAAAGATGATGGGGCGCGCGGCCATTCGGGCGACCATGGCCGGGGTCAGCACCCCGGGGCCCGACAGGCCAAGGAACAGATCGGCCCCTTCGATCACCTCGGACAGGGTCGCGGGTGTCGTGCCCTGCGCATAGGCGGCCTTTTGGTCGGTCATCTGGTCGGTGCGACCGTGATGGACCAGCCCCGCCAGATCACACAGCCAGACGTTTTCGCGACGCACCCCCAGCTTCAACAGCATGTTCAGGCAGGCTATGCCCGCAGCCCCTCCGCCGGTCGAGACGATCTTGATCTGGTCAAAGGTCTTGCCTGCGACGTACAGCGCATTTGTGGCAGCCGCCCCCACCACAATGGCCGTGCCGTGCTGATCGTCGTGAAACACCGGGATCTTCATCCGCTCGCGGCACAATTGTTCAACGATGAAGCAATCGGGCGCCTTGATGTCTTCCAGATTGATCGCGCCAAAGGTCGGCTCCAGCGCGCAGACGATCGCAGCCAGCTTCACCGGGTCGGCTTCGTTCAATTCGATGTCGAAACAGTCGATGTTGGCGAATTTCTTGAACAGGACGGCCTTGCCCTCCATCACCGGTTTGGAGGCCAGAGCGCCGATATTGCCAAGTCCCAGCACCGCAGTGCCATTGGTCACCACGCCCACAAGGTTGCCGCGCGTGGTATAACGGCTGGCAGTGGCTGGGTCGGCCTGAATTTCAAGGCAGGCCTCCGCGACGCCGGGCGAATAGGCCAGCGACAGGTCAAGGCCGTTGGCCAGCGGCTTTGTGGCGCGAATCTCCAGCTTTCCGGGCTTGGGAAATTCGTGGTAATCCAGTGCCGCCTGTCTGGCGCTGTCCTGTCTGGCCTCGTCCATCGTTGTCCTCCGGAAAACTGGTTCAGCCTTAAACGATCGTCCGAAACTTGCCAATCTTCGCTTTGCTGCAGGTCTTTTCGGGGATGCTTGCAAATCAGGCCGTCTTTGGCCCACCATGGCGGAAATCAGGGCCCAAGGGAATCCCTGTCTTGGGCGGGGCCTGCTTGCATCCGGCGCGGGTTCAGCGCAATTATCTGACCGATCGGTCAAGAATTGGAGGCTTGGGATGACATCGCTTTTGAACGCGGCCACCGAAGTTCGCGAAAATGCCTATGCGCCCTATTCCAAATTCCGGGTTGGCGCTGCGTTGCGCTCCTCATCGGGATCGGTGCATGTCGGCTGCAACGTCGAAAATGCCGCCTATCCCGAGGGCACCTGTGCCGAAGCGGGGGCGATTGCGGCGATGATTGCCGCCGGCGAGACCGAGATTGTCGAGATGGTGGTGATCGCGGATTGCCCTTCGCCGGTTCCACCCTGTGGCGGGTGCCGGCAAAAGATCGCGGAGTTTTCGGCAACGGACATGCGGGTGACCCTGTGCACGACGGCGGGAAAATCGCTGAGCATGACTGTCGGAGAACTGCTGCCCGGGTCCTTTGACGCCACCTTCATGGACGGCGAGTGATGGACGCCCGAGGGATCATCGTCAAGATTCGCGACGGGGACCAGCCTTCAGACAGTGAATTGACTTGGTTCGCCAAGGGTTTGGCCGATGGGACCGTCACCGATGCCCAGGCCGGAGCCTTTGCGATGGCGGTGCTGTTTCAGGGCTTGGGCGATGCGGGCCGCGTGGCCCTGACGCGGGCGATGCGCGATTCGGGCCAGGTCTTGCAGTGGGATCTTCCGGGCCCGGTTCTGGACAAGCACTCGACCGGCGGGATCGGCGATTGCGTGTCGCTGGTGCTTGCCCCGGCGCTGGCCGCCTGCGGGGCCTATGTGCCGATGATTTCGGGGCGGGGACTGGGGCATACCGGGGGCACGCTGGACAAGCTGGAATCGATCCCGGGGTTCCGCACCGGGCTGACCGAAGAGCAGTTGCGCCGGCAGATGACCGGGGTGCGTTGCGCCATCGTGTCGGCAAGCGCGCAGATCGCCCCGGCGGACCGTCGGCTTTATGCGGTGCGCGACGTGACCGGAACGGTGGAAAGCGTGGATCTGATCACGGCGTCGATCCTGTCGAAAAAGCTGTCGGCCGGTCTGGAAGCGCTGGTGCTGGATGTGAAATGCGGCTCGGGCGCCTTCATGAAGACCCGCGACGAGGCCGAGGCTTTGGCCCGCGCGCTGGTCAGCACCGCCCAGGGCGCGGGCTGCATGACCACCGCCCTGATCACCGACATGAGCCAGCCTTTGGCCACGGCGGCGGGCAATGCGCTGGAGGTGATCGAGGTCATGGAAACCCTGACCGGCACCTCGGTGAACCCGGCCTTGTGGGATCTGACGGTGGCCTTGGGCGGCGAGGCGCTTGCCCTGGGCGGCATCGCGGCGGATGCGCGCGACGGAGCCGACCGGATCGCTCAGGCGCTGGAATCGGGGGCGGCGGCGGAATGGTTCGGGCGCATGGTGGCGGCCCAGGGCGGTCCTGCCGATTTTGTCGAACGCTGGCCCGACCGGCTGCCCTCGGCCCCGGTGATCGCCGAGGTTCCCAGCCTGAAACGCGGCCATATCACGGCGATTGACGGCCAGATGCTGGGGCTTGCCGTGGTCGGACTGGGCGGCGGACGCCAGCGCGAAGGCGACAAGATCAATCCCTCGGTCGGGCTGTCGGATCTGGCAGGACTGGGTGACGAAGTGGGGCCGGGGGATCCGATTGCCCTGGTCCATGCGCCGACCGACGAGGCTGCGGCGCGGGCGATTGCGGCGGTGCAGGCGGCCTATGGTCTGGGGCCCAAAGAGATCGCCCCGCCGCCCCTGATCCTGAAAAGGATCGCCTGATGGCGCGGGCCTTTCTGGTGGTGATGGATTCGGTGGGATGCGGCGGCGCACCCGATGCCGCGGCCTTTGGTGACGCGGGGGCGAACACGCTTGGCCATATCGCGCAGGCCTGTGCGGCGGGCCGGGCAGAAGTGGGGCGAACGGGACCGCTGAAGCTGCCGCATCTGGACGGTTTGGGTCTGGGGGCGGCGATCGAACTGGCCTCGGGGTTGAAGGCGCCGGGACTTGGGGCGGTGCCGCGCGGTCTGTGGGGGGCCGCGACCGAGATGAGCCGGGGCAAGGACACGCCATCGGGGCATTGGGAAATGGCCGGCGTGCCGGTGCCCTGGGACTGGCACTATTTCCCCGACACGACGCCCGCCTTTCCGCCTGATCTGGTGGCGCTGGTGTGCAGGTTGGCGGGCACGGACGGCATCCTGGGAAATTGCCACGCCTCGGGGGTTCCGATCATCGCGGAACACTGCGAAGAGCACCTGCGCACCGGATGGCCGATCTGCTATACTTCGGCCGACAGCGTTTTTCAGATCGCCGCCCATGAAGAGGCCTTCGGCCTGGAGCGGCTGCTGAAGCTGTGCCACGATCTGGCCCCGCACCTGCACGCCATGCGGGTGGGCCGGGTGATCGCGCGGCCTTTTACCGGCCCCTGCGGCGATTTCAAACGCACCTCGAACCGCAAGGATTTCGCCATGGCGACGCCGGCGCCGACCTTGCTGGATTGGGTGCAGAACGCCGGGCGCGCCACCCATGCGGTGGGCAAGATCGGGGACATCTTTTCGATGCAGGGCATCGGCAAGCTGTGGAAGGGCAAATCCGACCTTGATCTTTTCGGATATCTGGATGGCTTGGTGGCCAATGCCGAAGACGGTTCGTTGACCTTTGCCAACTTCGTCGAGTTCGACACGCTGTACGGTCATCCGCGCGACGTGGCGGGCTATGCCCGGGCGCTGGAATGGTTCGATACGCGGGTGGGCGCGCTTTTGCCGCGATTGCGCCCCGGCGATCTGATGCTGTTCACCGCTGACCATGGCAATGACCCCACCTGGACCGGCACCGAACACACGCGCGAGCGGGTGCCCTTGGTGGCGGCGGGGGCAGGGCCGCGGGCCGTCGGACTGCGCGGCTTCGTCGATGTCGCGGCAAGTGTGGCAGCGCATCTGGGGGTCGCCCCCCAAGGCAACGGCGCCACGTTCCTGTAACGGCGCAGGGGGCGCTGCCCCCTTGGGCGCGTTTTCAAGAAAACCCGCCCGACCCCCGGGAATATTTGGATCAAGATGAAGGGTATTTCAGATGCGCGACCTGGCCAAAGTTGAATTGCACCTTCACCTCGAGGGGGCCGCGCCTCCGGCGTTCATCAAGGGTTTGGCGCGCGAAAAGCGGCTTGATATTTCAGGGATATTTACCGAAAGCGGCGGTTATCGGTTCACCGATTTCTGGGATTTCATCAAGGTCTACGAGGCGGCCTGCACCACCTTGCAAAGCCCGATGGATTTTTACCGCCTGACGCTGGCGGTGCTGGAGGAATCGGCGGCCTCGGGGGTGGTTTATTCCGAAGCCTTCCTCAGTCCCGATTTCTGCGGCGGGCGCGATCTGGGGGCTTGGCGCGAATACCTCGCCGCCATCACCGAGGCGGCAGCCGAGGCCGAGGCCAGGATGGCCATCACCCTGCGCGGGATCGTGACCTGCATCCGGCATTTTGGCCCGGAAAAGGCGCGGGAGGCGGCGCTTTGTGCGGCGGAAACCCGGGGCGGTTTCATCACCGGTTTCGGGATTGCGGGGGATGAGAAGATCGGCGCGCCCAAGGATTTCCTGTGGTCCTTCGACTGCGCGCGCGAGGCGGGGCTGCGGTTGACCGCCCATGCCGGGGAATGGGGCGGGCCGGATTCAGTGCGCGATGCGGTGCGCGATCTGGGGGTGGAACGCATCGGGCATGGGGTGCGGGCGATCGAGGATCTGGCGCTGGTCGATGAATTGGCCGAGCGCGGCATCGTGTTGGAGGTCTGTCCGGGCTCGAATGTCGCGTTGAAACTGTACCCCAGCTTCCGTGATCATCCGATCGCCGAGTTGGACCGGCGCGGGGTGAAAGTGACGATCAGCACCGACGATCCGCCGTTCTTTCACACCACCATGGCGCGCGAATACGAGAACCTGAACCGGGCCTTCGACTGGGACGAGGGCCAGTTTGCGCGCCTGAACCGCACCGCGCTTGACGCGGCATTCTGTGACGCCGATACCAAGGCCAAAATCGCCAATCTGTTGGGAGCCGCCTGATGCTGAACCATCTGACCGTCGTTTCGCACCCTCTGGTGCAGCACAAGCTGTCGATCATGCGCGACCGCGACACCTCGACCGCCAGTTTCCGCAAGCTTCTGCGCGAGATCAGCCTGCTCTTGGCCTATGAGGTGACACGCGAATTGCCGATGACCACCAAGCGGATCCAGACCCCGCTGGAGCCGATGGATGCCCCCGAGATTGACGGCAAGAAGCTGGCACTTGTGTCGATCCTGCGGGCGGGCAACGGTCTTCTGGATGGCATTCTGGAACTGATCCCCTCGGCGCGGGTGGGCTTTGTCGGGCTGTACCGCGACCCCGAAACGCTGCAACCGGTGCAATATTATTGCAAGTTGCCCGATCATCTGGACGAGCGCCTGTCGATCGTGGTCGATCCGATGCTGGCCACCGGCAATTCCAGCGCGGCGGCGATCACGCTTTTGAAACAATCCGGGGCCAGGAACATCCGTTTCTTGTGCCTGTTGGCCGCCCCCGAGGGGATTGCCCGCATGAAAGAGGCCCATCCCGACGTGCCCATCGTCACAGCGGCGGTGGACAGCCATCTGAACGACCACGGATATATTGTGCCGGGCCTAGGAGATGCGGGCGACCGGATGTTTGGCACCAAATAAAGTGTAGCGCCCCTTTACTCGGAAACAATCCTGCCGCAATATCGCCCAATGTTACCTGGGGGGTAATGATGCGGTACAATAACGTTGCGGCAGCGGCTTTGCTCTGCCTTGTAAATGCGTCGCCGATGGTCGCGCAGTCGGGTCCGGCGGAACTGCCGCCATCGTCCTTCACCGGGCAACAATATGTCGACAGCCGCGGCTGCGTGTTTCTGCGCGCAGGGTACGGAGGGCGGGTGCAATGGGTGCAGCGCATCAGCCAGGCGCGGCAGCCCCTGTGCGGCTATCCCCCGACCTTTGGCGCGGTGGCCATCGAGATGGCCGATGAAACCGTCGCGGCGCCGGTCGCCGCTGTGGTGGTGGCAAAGCCGGTTGTTGTGGCGCGTCCTGTGGTCGCGGCCCAACCGGTTGTGCGTGTCGCGGTCGCACCCCAGCCCGCAGCCCCCGTCGTGGTGCAGCAGCCCGCCGCGCGGGTCGCAAGTGCTGCCGGTCCCGGACCTGGGCAGATCGGCTGCTATACCTCGGCGCCGGTGCCGATGCTGGTGCAGTTGACCAACGGCGGCACGGCGCTGGTCTGCACCAAGGGCGACGGCACGATGAACGGCTGGCGTCCGCCGGTCTATCCGGCTGGCGCGCCGGTCGGGGCCTCGTTGAACATTCCGCGCGTCGCGGGCTATCAGATGACGACAGGGGGGCAGGTTCTGCCGGAGAGTGCGGCGACGGCGGCGGCGGTTGCAGCCCCGGTGATCCCCAAAGGCTATGTGGCCGCGTCCAACGCCAGCCGGCTGAACCCGCTGCGCGGGGTTGGCACACTCGCAGGTCAGGCACAGCAGGACCGGGTCTGGACGCGGGACGTGCCCGCGCAAGAGGTTGCAACCGCACAGCCTGCCAAAGTCGCGGCCAAAACCACGGTCTCCACCTCGGGCAATCCGACGGCGGCAACCGGCAGCCTTTATGTGGCGGTTGGAACCTTTGGCGTGGCGTCCAACGCGGCGGGGGCGGTGGCGACCTTGCAGTCGATGGGTCTGCCAGCGGCAAAAAGCCAGATGACGCGCAATGGCAAGGCGTTGCAGGTGGTCTACGCCGGGCCCTTTGCAACGACCTCGGCGGCGCAGGCGGCGCTGGCTGCCGCGCGTGGGGCGGGGTTCGGAGACGCTTTCATTCGCTGATCGGTTACGGGCAGAAGAAACGGGCAGATCAAACTTTGCGCCCCTCGGACCTTGTCCGGGGGGCGTCTTTCATTCGTCAAAGCAGATGGTTTGCAGGCTGATCCAGTTGGCATCCTGCAGGACCGGCTGGGCCGAAGCGCCCTGAAACGGGTCGCCGGATTTCAGGTCGGCCGACAGGGCCGGGTTGCCCGCCAGCGCCGTGGCATAGGCCAGGGGCGAGATGCCCGCGACCTTGAACAGCGGTAACAGGGCCGAGGCGGGCAGGGCGGGGGCCACGGTCGCCTCGGCCAGGAGGGTGTCGGCGATGCCGTCCATCGCGTCTGCGGGCAAGGTGCCGCTGACCAGAAGGCGCAGGGTGGCGAAAAGTCCGGCGTGGTGCAGAAAGCGGGTGATCTGCGCCTCTTCGCCGCCGCGCGTGGCAAGGGCCGCAATGATGAACCCGGCGGCAGTTTCGGCATCTGGCGGGGCCTCGACCAGATCGCGCGAGATCAGGATCAACCCACCGGGCAGGGCCATCGCGCCGTGCAGCCCGTCGCGCATCACCATGACGCGGCCCGCGCCCTTGCCCAGAAGCCGTTCGGACAGGACCGAGGCCGCGCGCTGCCCCAAGGGTGAGCGGCAGGGCGTGCCGGTCAGCCGTTCGACATCGGCAAGCGCCATCTGGCCCAGTTCGGCCCGGTTGGGTTCGGGCAGGATCGCCGCCGTGCGCCGGATCAGCACATCAGGCAGCCACAGGGTGCAGATCGCAACCACCCCCACAACGACGCCGACAAAGATCAAACCGCGCAACCGTCCCGGATGGGGTTTGCGCCGCTCCAGCGTTCGGTAAACCCGCTCTAGCGCCGCAATCATCACCTCGTCTTCGATTTCCAGCGTTTCGGTCGCATCCGTGCCGGGACGAAACACCGCCGGGCTATCTTTGGCCGCGATGCGGCGAATGGCGGGCAGCGACCAATGGGCCAGCGCCATGTCGGTTTTCGGATCGGTCAGCACCAGCGAAGTGCTGCGGATCGAGGCGACAACCTCGCGCTTCTGGTCCAGCGGCGAAGCGCGCCACAGGCCCGGGCTTTCCAGTCGTTCATATTCGATCAAGGCAGTCATGGACGAACCTTAAAGCGGATTGCGGGGTTCTTGAATTGCAATTCGCGCGGCGACGGGCGGGAATTGCGCCAAGACCACGTCAGCCAAGGCGAAATTCGGCCAACGACCGGAA
>JANMJC010000122.1:0-3790 GCA_031371185.1 Paracoccaceae bacterium
GCTTCGATCGCGATGACCTTGCCTTTGACAACCGTTCCCTCTTCGGGGGTGTCAATTTCAAAGCTCTCCTTCAGAAGCGCTTCGAATTCTTCCATAGCTTTCGAGTTCATTTAAAGTCCTTTTCATCGTCATGTCACTGGCCATGCGGTTGGCTCCGCCGGTCTTTGCCCGAAATGCTGCCGCCGCGGTCCGGGTGGCCCGGTCCGTTGCGATGGGGTGCCTTAGCTGCGAAACATCTCGAATGCAAGGCCGATGGGGGGCAGAAGGGCCTTAAAGCGGGTGCGGGCGACCGTCCCAGGTTTCAAAACAGCCCGTGGTGTCAAGACCAAGCGCATCGAACCGCGCCATCAACCCGCGCGCCGCCACTTCGGGGGATATATCGGCCCCCGAACCGCCCATCTCTGTCGTCACCCAGCCGGGGTGATAGATGCCCACGGCAATCCCGTCGCCCTTCAGATCCGACGCCAGATTGCGCCCCAGGTTCAACACCGCCGCCTTCGAGGCGCGATAGGCGTAGGTCCCCCCCGGCGCGCGGGTGCTGGAGGCCATCTGCGATGAGATGATTGCGATCTTGCCCTTGGCGCTGCGCAGATTGGGCAACAGCGCCTGAATGGTCAGGAACACTCCCGTCACATTCACCGCGAAACTTTCGGCCCAGATTTCGGGCCCATAGCCGGTATCCAGGGCTTGATTGCGGTCCAAGAGCACGCCCGCGTTGCAGACCAACAGGCCAATCGGGCGTCCGGCCAAAGCCTTGGCCAGGGCCCGAACCGAGGCGGGGTCGGTCACGTCCAAAAGCGCGGTTTCGGTCCCGCCCGGATCGCCCGGCCCGCGCTGCGTGCCGATCACCGCCCGGCCCTGAGCCTGCGCTTCTTGCACCAGCGCCCGACCAATGCCACGCCCCGCCCCTGTGATCAGCATCGTCATTCCCAGATCCCCCTTTGTCCCTTGGCCGCAGGATTGCGTCCTGCGCGGCCCTGTCAAGCCCCGGGCTTGACACGCTTAGCGCGTTGACGAACCATGGAGACCAACAACATCAGGAGCCGCCATGTCTGAAACCACCCTTGTCCGCATCGGCTGGGCCCTGTCCGCCTTGTTTGGCCTGTTCATGCTGGGCGCCTCGGTGGCGCCGAAACTGCTGGGAATGCCGGTGGCCACCGACACGATGGCCGCCCTTGGCTGGCCCGACGCCCCGATCCTGCTGATCGGGGTGCTGGAACTGGTCTGCACCCTCTTGTTCCTGTTTCCCCCCACTGCCACCCTTGGCGCGGTCCTGATGATGGCAATCCTTGGTGGGGCGATCACAACGCAATTGCGCGCGGGCAGCCCGCTTGCCAGCCACACCCTGTTCGGCATCTATCTGGGGGTCACCATGTGGGGCGGACTGATCCTGCGCGATCCGCGCATCCGGGCGGTGTTTCCGCTGGTGAAGTAACGCAAAGGGCGGCCCCGAAGGACCGCCCCCTTTCTTTTCGCGACGCCGACCCTCAGGCCAGTTCGGTGATAAGGTCTGCCTTGGCGCGGCGCACCTTGGGCAATCCGACCAGCCAGTCGCCCGACAGATCGCGGTAGCCCAAGGGCATCAGCGTGACCGACCGCAAGCCGCGCGCGCGCAGGCCCAGAATCTCATCGACCTGCGCCGGATCGAAACCTTCCATCGGGGTGGCATCGACGCCTTCAAAGGCAGCGGCCGTCAGACCGATGCCGAAGGCGATATAGGCCTGACGCGCGGCATGTTCAAAGTTCACCTCGGCCGGACGTGCCAGATATTGCGCCTTCAGACCGTTGAAATAGCTGGTGACACCTTCGCTTTTGCCACCGCGAGCAGCCTCGAGCCCGGCTACGACCGCGTCGATCCGCGCTTCGGTGTAATTGTCCCAGGCCGCGAAGACCAGCAGATGCGAGCCGTCAGTGATCTGGTTCTGGCCAAATGCTGCCGCCTTCAGCTTTTCGCGCAGGTCCTTGTTGGTGACCACGATCACCTCGAACGGCTGCAAGCCCGACGAGGTCGGCGCCAGTTGCACCGCGTCCAGAATTCGCGCGACCTTGTCGGCGGGCACGGACTTTGCGGCATCCATCTTTTTGGTCGCATAGCGCCAGTTCAGCTTCTCGGTCAGCATTTCAAGTGCCCTTTCGCTACTTGGTATCATTTTGATACCGGTGTATATAGAGTACTGGACAGCGCCGACAAGAAGGCACATGCTGCATACCCAGTACCAAAAGGGATACCTGTCATGCCGTCAGATCATAGCCCGGCTGCCTGCCTGAAAATCAATGCGGTTCTGGCCCGGGTCGGCGACCGCTGGTCAACGCTGATCATCTACCGTCTTAGCCATGGCGTGATGCGGTTCAACACCCTGAAACGCGAGTTGGGCATTTCGCAGCGGATGTTGAGCCTGACCTTGCGCGATCTGGAACGCGACGGCCTGATCAGCCGCCACGCCTATCCGACGGTTCCGCCCAAGGTGGAATACGAACTGACACCCCTCGGCCAAAGCCTGCGCGCGCCGATCCTTGCCTTTGGCGAATGGGCGCTGGCCAACCTTGCCACCATTGATGCCGCCCGCGCCCGCTTTGATGCCGCCCAGGCAAACGACGGCAGGATGCCGATGGTTGCCGAATAAGGCCAAGGCGTCAGCCCGCGCGCAACCCCAGACGCGCCGCGTCAAAACCTGCCCGGGCAAGCTGGGCCAGCAACCTTTCGTTGAAATCCGACGCCTCTGTTGCCAGGGTGTGACGGTTGAAATACCAGTACAGCATGGCGGGAAAGTCCCATGTCCGCGTCAGCGCCCGCGTCAGGGCCTGCGGGTAATCGGCGGCCTCCAGCACGGTTTCGCTCAGCGAATGGAAATCGGAGCGGCCGAACAGGATCGCGGGCAGGTCGTGCAGAAAGCCTTCGAAGGCCACGGCCGAATTGACCGAAACCGTCACGGCGGCCTGCGCCAGAATATCGTGGACGTTGGCCTCGGTTTCGATCAGATCGAACCCCTTGGCGCGCACCTTGGCGATGGCCGCGCGGCCGAACTCGGGCGTCAGGGGATGGGCCTTGACCACCACGGGCCGCCCGCCTGCGTGTTCGGCCACAAGGCGCAACATCTGCGCGGCGCTGACAAAGGCCTGTTCGCGCCGATAGGTGGTGGGGCCTTGCAGGAACACCGCAATCGCTTCCTTCGGCAGGGTCTCGGGCGCCCGGCGCTGCTGGCGATAGCGCGAGCGTCGAGCCTGGGAAAACCGCGCGCGCAGGGTCTGGGCAAAGTCTTGCGCCGCGCCTTGTGACACCTGGCCGGGATCAAAGATATCGTGGCGCGCCGGGCTGTTGGCCAGAACCCCTTCTTCGCCCAGATGCCAGAACCCTTCCAGATAGGCGGTCGCCGCCGACATCCAGCCGCGCCCATAGCACCAGCCGGTTTCCACGATGTGCAGATCGCCGTCGGGGTCCACCGGGCGCCCTTTCATCAGCGCGTTGCTGCGCGCCACGACCCGCACCCTGGCCCCCCGGTCCTGCAACAGATCATGGACCATCGGGTACAGCGCCCGCCCCGGTTTTCCGCGATAGGCCGCGAGATCCGGCCGGGCCAGATGCAGGACGACCTCGGTCACGCGGGCAAACGGGCGCTGATCAGGGCGCAGGCGCGCGCCACCGCGTCGTCGATCGACAGGTCCGAAGTGTCGATCACCACCGCCTCCGCCGCCCTGCGCAACGGCGCCTGCGCGCGGGTGCTGTCGCGGGCGTCGCGCTCGCGCACCTCGGCCAGCACAAGGTCGGGGTCGCCGCCCACTTCGCGCCAGC
>JANMJC010000132.1:0-5881 GCA_031371185.1 Paracoccaceae bacterium
AGAACCACCGCCGCCGCGATCTGCAGGGCAAGGGCAAGCCCCAGAAGATACAGGATGCCCCAGAGCCCGAAGAAATTCAGCGCCAGAACCGGGGTGGCCACCCGCAAGGGCACGAACAAGAGCGCCATGTTGGTGGGAAAGTCATGGTGGCCGTAGTGCATGCGGTACAGCTGGTCAAAGGCCCATTGGCGGCGCGGCGGCTTCAGATGAAAGATGTAGCGGTGAAGATTGTACTCGTTCAGCATCTGCGCCGGGATGCCCAACAGGGCCAGCGCCCAGACCCAGCCCGGCGCGGAACCGGCCAGGATCGCCAGCCCCGTGACCACGCCCAGGGCAATGACCCAGCTTGACGGATGGCCAAAGATCAGACGCAGACGAAACAGGGCGAGTCCTCCTATGCCGCGAAGCAACACCACTGCCCGCCGAATTTCAAGCCTCAGCGGTTGCCGTTCTTGCGCACTTCGGCCTGCCCCAGCCGGACCAGGCGCAGCGTCTCGAACAGCAGGGCGGTCAGCAGGCCGAAATTCAACAGGCCGTTGGCCGCCTCCATCCCCGCCAGAACGCGCCACGCGACCGGCAGGATCACGTCGCCGTGGCCAAGCGTGGTGAAGGTCACAGCGGAAAAATACACCGCCTCCTCCATCGTGGCAAAGGCCCCGATGGCGACATAGGCAGCCGCCCAAAGCCACAGCCCGATCGAAATGATGCCAAGGATCCACAGGGAAACCCCGGCAAGGGCGACGACCAGCTTGATCCGGTGCGGTTCGGTCAAAAGCCAGGGATGGCCCTTTTGAAACACCACCTCCAGCACCATGGCGGCCACGGCGGCGATGGTGATGTTGACCACAAGCAGGCCGGTGCCCAAGGCGATCTGCAGGAACATTATCCCCCCTCCGGCTGGACTTCGCGGGCGTGCTCGCCTATCTCGGGCGCATCATGGCCGAAAAATCCGATCCCAACTCCAAACTCATCGCCGAAAACCGGCGGGCGCGGTTCGATTACCACATCGAATCCGACCTTGAGGCTGGTATCATGCTTTTGGGCTCCGAGGTGAAGAGCCTGCGCAAGGGCGGCTCGAACCTGGGCGAAAGCTATGCCTCGGTCGAACAGGGAGAGTTGTGGCTGATCAACGGCTATATCGCGCCCTATAACGAAGCGAAAACCTGGGGCCACGAAGAACGCCGCAAGCGCAAGCTGCTGGTTTCCAAGAAGGAATTGTCGCGTCTGTGGAATTCGACCGCGCGCGAGGGCATGACCCTTGTACCATTGAAGATGTACTTCAACGAACGCGGCATCGTGAAGATCAAGATCGGCGTCGCCAAGGGCAAGAAGCTGGCCGACAAGCGCGAGACCAGCGCCAAGCGCGACTGGGATCGCCAGAAAGCCCGGCTGTTGAAGCAGGGCCATCAGGGCAACTGAGCCCGCGAATAGTTCGAAAAGTTCAAAAACCTTGCCCTATGGCGCCAAAACTGGCATTCTTCCCCCTATCTGGCCCGAAAATTTGGCGTCAGACAACAAAAGAGCGCCCGGATCATGGGCGTCAAAGGGAAAAGGAAGGCTAGGCATCATGGAACTGATCATTCAACTTATCGCAGGCGCCATCGGCGGCAACGCGGCCGGCGCGGTTCTGAAAAATCAAAGTCTGGGCACTTTGGGCAACTCGATTGCCGGGGTGATCGGCGGCGGCCTTGGTGGCCAGCTTCTGGGCATGATGGGTGGCGCCAGCGTGGCAGGCGCGGCCGCGGCGACCTCGGGGATGGACATCGGGTCGATCATCTCGTCGCTGGTTTCGGGCGGTGTGGGCGGCGGCGTTCTGATGGCCGTTGTCGGCGTCCTGAAGGGCATGATGAAAAAATAAGCCGGTTCCGGCGCAGGGTTGGGGCCGTCCCTTGGGGCGGCCCTTTTTGTTGAGGGTTGGGCGGCCTCGCAATATTGTTGCGTTGCGGTCCGCAGGGCGCTAGTCGGAGGCCAAAGCCCCATCTCAGGAAATGCCCATGACCGCCGCATTCCAAGACGATCCCCGAACGCTGGTCTCGACCGACTGGCTGGCCGCGAATCTGAAGGACCCCGATCTGCGGGTGCTGGATGCAAGCTGGTATCTGCCGGCGCAGAATCGCGATGCCCGCGCCGAATATCTGGCAGGCCACATTCCCGGTGCGCGGTTCTTCGACATCGACGAGATTGCCGACCTGCGCTCGACCCTGCCGCATATGGCGCCACCGCCAGAAAAGTTCATCTCCCGGATGCGGGCGATGGGGGTGGGCGACGGGCATCAGGTCGTGGTCTACGACGGGTCGGGGCTGTTTTCGGCGGCGCGGGTGTGGTGGACCTTCCGGCTGATGGGCAAGATGGATGTGGCCGTGCTGGACGGCGGACTGCCGAAATGGCGGGCCGAGGGGCGCGAGATCGAAGACATGGCCCCGATCGTGAAGGACCGTCACATCACGGTCAGCCGCCAGAACCATCTGGTGCGCGACGTCACTCAGGTCGCCCACGCCGCCAAGCTGGTCGAGGCCGAGATCGTTGATGCGCGGTCGGCGGCGCGGTTCCGGGGCGACGCACCCGAACCGCGCGCCGGCCTGCGGGCGGGTCATATCCCGGGGTCGCGCAACGTGCCCTTTACCAATGTGCTGAACGGCGACGGCACGATGAAACCGGTGGCCGAACTGCGCGAGGTTTTTGCGGCAGCGGGGATCAATCTGGCCAAGCCGGTTATCACGACCTGCGGGTCGGGGGTAACGGCGGCGGTCCTGTCGCTGGCGCTGGAACGCATGGGCCACCGCAACCATTCGCTTTATGACGGATCATGGTCCGAATGGGGCATGTACGACGATCTTGAGGTCGAGAAAGGCTGACAATGCTGGAAACGCTGAACCCGCAGCCGCAGGACAAGATCCTGCAACTGATCGCGATGTACCGCGATGATCCGCGCAGCGACAAGATCGACCTTGGCGTTGGCGTCTACAAGGACGCGACCGGCCTGACCCCGGTGATGCGCGCGGTAAAGGCGGCCGAGAAAAAGCTGTGGGAGGTCGAGACCACCAAGACCTATACCGGCCTTGCCGGAGAACCGGCCTATAACGCCGCCATGGTCACGATGATTCTGGGCGCGGGCTTTGCCGATCGTGCGGCTTCGGTCGCGACGCCGGGGGGCACCGGGGCCATTCGCCAGGCGCTGGAACTGATCCGGCTGGCCAGCCCCAAGGCCAAGGTCTGGCTGTCGAACCCGACCTGGCCCAACCACCCGTCGATCATCAGATATCTGGGCATGTCGATGGCCGAATACCGCTATTTCGACGCGGAAACCCGGGGGATCGACTTTGCCGGGCTGATGGCCGACCTGGACGGCGTTCAGGCCGGCGATGCGGTGCTGCTGCACGGCTGCTGCCACAACCCGACCGGCGCGAACCTGAACGCAGACCAATGGGCGCAGGTGGCCGATTTGCTGCGAACCAAAGGCGCCATTCCCTTCGTCGATCTGGCCTATCAGGGCTTTGGCGACGGGCTGGAGGAAGACGCGGCCGCGACGCGGCTGATTGCCGGGCTGTTTCCCGAGGTGCTGATTGCGGCCTCCTGCTCCAAGAATTTCGGCATTTACCGCGAGCGGACGGGTATCCTGATTGCCCTGACCTCGCCCGACCGGAAGGCCGTGGTGCAGGGAAACCTGAACTTTCTGAACCGGCAGAATTTCAGCTTTCCGCCCGATCACGGCGCGCGTCTGGTAACGATGATCCTTGAAGATGACGCCCTGCGCGCCGACTGGAAGGCCGAGTTGGAAGAGGTGCGGCAGAACATGCTGACCCTGCGCCAATCGCTGGCCGATGCCCTGCGCCGCGCCACCAACAGTGACCGCTTCGATTTTGTCAGCCTCCATCGCGGCATGTTCAGCCGCCTGGGCCTGACCGAGGCGCAGGTCAACGTCCTGCGCGAGGTCCATGGCATTTACATGGTGGGCGACAGCCGGATCAACATCGCCGGGCTGAACGCCCGCACGGTGCCGATTCTGGCGGCGGCGATTGCAAAGGTCGCGGGGTAGCTTTGGCTTGTGCCCGCGCTTTTCGGGGCGGGCGGGCTATCTGGGCTTGATCGGATAGCGGTCGGGCTCCTCGAACACGTCGATCACCTTGGTTCCCGCCGCGATCTGCCCGGAATGGACCGCCCCCGCCGGGATGTTATAACTGTCGCCGGGGCGCAGGGTTCGGGTAACGCCGTCGATGGTCAGCGCAATCTGCCCGGCAATCACGGTGCCCCACTGGCCCTTGTGGGCATGGGGCGGCAGGGTGAAATCCTGCAGGAAATCAAAGAACACCACCAGCCCGGCATCGGACCTTATGGCATGGATGGTCACCTGCTCGGATGAAAAGGGCACATCAAGGCCGGGGAAAGCCTGTATGAAGGCGGGATAGTCCATGGCCTGACCTTTCCTTGCAGCGGGATGACGCCCGACAGAAACAGAGCGCATTCTTCCGCCCGGAATCAAGTGCGAAGCTCGCCGGGCAATGCCCCATTGCCGGAAAGGCGGTTGCCCGTGCAATCACCAAGAAGGGGCCGCCCCCCAAGTCGGGCTTTGCTCCTTCGGATCGCCGGTTGAACTGGCAACGGAGGCAAGGTTGGCTCTCGGGCGGCGCACCTCCCTTTGTGGCCGCAGCAAAGGAGATGAATGGACATGGCCAAGGGGTTTTGAACAAAAAGGGCCCGCGCGAGGGATGCACGGGCCGTTTCAGCTTTACTCCAAAGCGAGACGCGGCCCGCCGCTTCGATCACATGTTGTAGGCGCTTTCGCCATGCGAGGTCTGGTCCAGACCCTGACGCTCGTCATCGGGCGTCGGGCGCAGACCAAAGACCAGATCGATTCCCTTGAACAGCAGGAACGACACCCCACCCGACCAGAGCAGCGTCACCGCCACGGCCTTGATCTGGGTGATGACCTGCGCGCCCATGTCATAGGCGCCCGGAACCGCCGGGAACACGGTGTAATCGAACCAGCCCTGCCCGCCGAGCGACGGGTCAGCGACGATGCCGGTCGCGATGGCGCCCAGAATGCCGCCGATGCAATGCACGCCAAAGACGTCCAGGCTGTCGTCGTATTTCAGCCTGGCCTTCACATAGGACACGAAGAAATAGCAGACCGGAGAGACCGCCAGACCCAGCAGGATCGATGTCATCGGCGTGGCAAAGCCCGAAGCGGGGGTTATGGCCACCAGACCGGCAACCGCCCCTGTGACGGCCCCCAGAAGGGACGGGCGGCCATGGCGCAGTTGTTCGACCAGAACCCAGGCCAGTGCCGCGGCAGCCGTGGCGACAAAGGTGTTGATGAAGGCAAGCGCGGCCAGACCGTTCGCCTCAAGATTTGACCCGGCGTTGAAACCGAACCAGCCCACCCACAGCAGCGACGCGCCGACCATGGTCATGGTCAGGGAATGCGGCGCCATGTTTTCCTTGCCAAAGCCCACGCGCTTGCCGATCACGACGCAGCCCATCAGACCGGCGATGCCCGCGTTGATATGCACCACGGTGCCTCCGGCAAAGTCCAAGGCGCCCATGCCCCACAGGTACCCCGCATCGGCTGCGTTGTCCGACAGGAAGTCCGGGCCGCTCCAGTACCAGACCATATGAGCGACCGGGAAATAGACGGCCGTGACCCACAGGACCGAAAACAGCATCAGCGGCCAGAACCTGATCCGCTCGGCAAAGGCGCCGACGATCAGGCCGGGGGTGATGCAGGCGAAGGTCATCTGGAAGATGACAAAGGCGTATTCCGGGATATAGACGTTGTTCGAGAAGCTCGCGGCGAAGGTGCCGGTGTTCACGCCGGACAGAAAGGCCTTTGACAGGCCACCCACGAACGGGCTGCCCCCGGTAAAGGTCATCGAATAGCCGT
>JANMJC010000207.1:0-13345 GCA_031371185.1 Paracoccaceae bacterium
TCCCGATGTCGATCGAGGCCAGGTCGTAGGGCAGCGGAGGCCGCCCCGCCAGATCCAGGGACTTGGCGTCAAGGTCGATGCCAGTCACCTTGTCCAGGATCACCCGCGCCCCGGCGCGGCGGGCAAGGCTGACAAGGTCGATCATGATTTCGTCGCGCCGGTAATGCCCGGCGACAAAGCCCGGCAACATGCCGGTATAGGGTGCCGCCGCCGCCGGGTTGACCAGCGTCAGCCGCACGCCCGGCATTGCCTGCATGGCCCACAAATGGGCCACAAGGGCGTGGGCGTGGCCGCCGCCCACCAGGACGATGTCATGAACGATGGGAAGATCGCTGCTGTGCATGGGTCCTTCCCTAATCGGCTCGCAGCCCAAAGACGAGGGGGACAGCACCCTTGGGCCCGAAGATTTGCCGCAAATCCCGCGCAGGATGCCGCGATGGGGGCTGGTACTTTGACGATGAACCCCTAAAAGCCAGGGAGCGCGCAACAAGCGGAACTTTCCATGGCCTATTTCCTTGGCGTCGATACCGGCGGCACCTATACCGACGCGGTCGTGCTTGACGAGGCCGCCGACCGTGTCATCGGCACGGCCAAGTCGCTGACCACACGCGGCGATCTGGCGCTTGGCATTGGCCGCGCGGTCGATGCGGCGCTTGACCTTGCCGGCATCGCTGCTTGCGATGTCGCGCTGGTGTCCCTGTCCACCACGCTTGCCACCAATGCGCTGGTCGAGGGGCAGGGTGGCCGCGTCGCGCTGATCTTCATCGGCTTTGATGACGACGATCTGACGCGCGGCGGGCTGACCGACGCCTTGAAGGGCGATCCGGTGATCCGCCTGGCCGGGGGACACAGCCATGCCGGAACGCAGGTGTGCCGGCTTGATCTTGACGCCCTGACCGCCGCCGTGGCCGATCTGGGCCCGGGCGTCATGGGCTTTGCCGTGGCCGCCCGCTTTGCCACCCGCAACCCGGCGCACGAACTGGCCGCCCGCGATCTGATCCGTCGCATCACCCATCGCCCGGTCACCTGCAGCCATGAACTCTCGGCCCGGCTGAACGGTCCCAAACGCGCCCTGACCGCCGTGCTGAACGCCCGCCTGATCGGCATGATCGACGGCCTTGTCGCGGCCTGCGAGCGTCACCTCGCGGCCAAGGGCATCACCGCCCCGCTGATGGTGGTGCGCGGCGACGGGGCGCTGATCTCGGCCGCGATGGTGCGTGAACGCCCGATCGAAACCATCCTGTCGGGCCCGGCGGCCAGCATCGTCGGCGCGCGCTGGCTGACCGGTGCGCAGGATGCGCTGGTCTCGGACATCGGGGGCACCACCACCGACATCGCCATTCTGAAAGGCGGTCTGCCCGAGATCGACCCCGAAGGCGCGCGGGTCGGGGGCTTTCGCACCATGGTCGAGGCCGTGGCGATGCGCACCACCGGTCTGGGGGGCGACAGCGAGGTGCATCTGCAAACCAGCGGACTGACGGGCGGGCTGCGGTTGGGCCCGCGCCGGTTGATCCCGGTGGCACTTTTGGCCGTGGATCACGCGAAGCTGGTGCATGACACGCTTGACCGGGCCCTTGGCAATGACGCGGCGGGCGAATTCGATGGCCGCTTTGTGGTGCCGATGACCGGCCCGTCACCCGCACAGGCCGGCGGGCTTTCCCCGCGTGAGGCGGCGGTACTCGCGCGGATCACCGCGCCGATGCCGCTGAACGCCGCGCTGACCTCGCGTCTGGAAGTCGCCGCGATGGAGCGTCTGGTCGCGCGCGGGTTGGTGATGCTGTCGGGGGTGACGCCGTCGGACGCGTCGCATGTTCTGGGCCGTCAGCAGGTCTGGGACGGGGCGGCTGCGGCCAAGGCCGTGGCCCTGATGGCCAGAAGGCGCACCGGCGCGGGTGACCGCTTTGCCGAAGATGCCCCGGGTCTGGCCCGCGCGATCATCGACCAGTTGTCCGCGCAGACCGTCGATTGCCTGCTGGAAGCCGCCTTTGCCGAGGATCGCATCGGAACCGAGCCGCCCGAAAAGCTGGCGCGCCACGCCTTGACCGTTGCGGGGCTGGACCAGCATCGCGGCGTTCTGGCCCTGTCGGCCAAACTCGCGGTGCCGGTGATCGGCCTTGGCGCCTCGGCCCCCAGCTACTACGGCGCCGTGGGTGAACGGCTGGGCTGCACGATGATCCTGCCCGAACATGCCGGGGTCGCCAATGCCATCGGCGCCGTGGTGGGCCAGATCAGCCAGCGCGCCACGGGGCAGATCACCAGCCCCTCGGTCGGGCGTTTTACCCTGCATCTGGCCCGGGGCCTGCAGCATTGTTCCGACCAGGAAACCGCCCTTGCCGCGATGGAGGCCCACCTGACCGCCGATGCCTCCGCGCGGGCACGGGAAAGCGGGGCGCAGGACCTGCGCATCACGGTCACCCGCGACATCCGCGCCGCCGTGGTCGAAGGTCAGTCGATGTTCATCGAAGCGGTTGTGTCGGTAACCGCCGCCGGGCGGCCAAGGGTGGCCCATCCCGAAGCGGCAGACCCCGGCAAGAATCCCCTTGACGCCCCGCAGTCGCTCTAATACCCGTGCCGCCAGTGTGGCTAGGTAGCTCAGTTGGTTAGAGCATGCGACTCATAATCGCAGGGTCGGGGGTTCGAGTCCCCCCCTCGCCACCACTTCCCCCCCAAGTCCCGCAGGTCGAGAAGCCAAGAATTTTCGCCGAAAATTCTTCGCGCGCCACGGTCGGGTGCCGCAGGGTTCGCCGCCTCGCCAAGGGGTCTCCAGCCGGGCTAAGGTCGCGGACCTGAAGGTTTCTTTGTACCGCATTGAGTTGGATAGGCCCTGAAACCTTCCAGATCCGAGCGCCGCCCTCAGCGCGCCTTTTCGGCCAGATCCAGTGCCTGTTCCAACAGGCCCGCATCGCCCAGGTGGTTCATCAAGATCAGGATCAGGCGCGCATTGAAGGCCGCCGACTGCGTTTCGGTCAGCCCCTTGTGACGCGCCAGCAGGGCGGCATAGGCCCCGTCGGGATCGGCCAGATTGGGCGTCGTTATCAAATCCATCATCTTCCCTCCCAGACGGCGGCCACGGCGGTCCTGATCTGGTCTGCATCCCCCTCAACCCATCGCGCCGCAACCACCTGATCGGGGCGGATCAGATAGGTCGCCTGACTTGCACGCCCCAGATACCGCTGGCGCAAAAGATCGCTGACCCGGGGGCGCAGTCGCCGCAGCCCCAGGTCGGGCCCCGCGCAATTCAGCGCCAGCAGGGTCAACTCGCCGCCCAAGGCTTCGGTCAGCCAGCCCTTTTCCAGGGGCGCATCCGGGGCAACCGTTCCGGGCCGCGACACCTTGGGAAGGCGGTCGTCGTCATCCCCATTCAGGGGATAGACACAAGGCAGCGAAAGCCGCCCCGAATTGACCATCGGCCGCGCAAAGGCGGCCCGGTCCGCCAAAGCCAGAACCGCATCGCGGAACAGCCGTTCAGCCCCGGCAGCGGGCGACATGAACCGGGTCGAGCGCGACGAGTTCAGCAGGTTTTCGTCCGCGCCAAAACAGCGCTCGTGGTCGTAGGCCGCCAGAAGGCCCGCCTCTGCCCGCCCCTGGGCGACCGCCGCCAGACGCCAGCCCAAAGCATCGACATCCTGCAAACCGCCGTTGCCCCCCCGCGCGCCAAAGGGCGAGACGACATGGGCGCTGTCGCCGGCAAAGATCACCCGGCCCTGCACGAAATTCCGCAACCGGCGACACTGGAACGTGTAGATCGAGGTCCAGTCGAGTTTGAAATCCCGGTGCCCGACCACCTTTTCGATGCGCGGGATGATCGTTTCGGGCCGCTTTTCAACCTCCGGGTCGCTCTCCCAGCCCAGTTGCAGGTCGATCCGGTAGATGTCGTCAGGCTGCTTGTGCAACAGCGCGGACTGACCGTTGTGAAAATCCGGCTCGAACCAGAACCGGCGCTCCGACGGAAAATCGGCCTGCATTTCGATGTCGGCGATCAAAAAGCGCTCTTCGAACAATTCGCCGTCAAAGTCGAGGCCCAGCATCCCGCGCACCGGGCTGCGCGCCCCGTCGCAGGCAACCACCCAGTCGGCGCTGATCTGATAGGGCCCGTCGGGTGTGTCCAGTGTCAACGTGACATGATCCGCGGCCCCGACGATTGCCGTCACCTTGCTCTTCCAGCGCAGATCAATGTCCAGATCCAAGGCCCGTTTGACCAGAAAATCTTCGACGTAATACTGCTGAAGGTTCACGAAGGCCGGCATCTTGTGGCCGTCTTCGGGCAGAAGATCAAAGCTGAAAACCTCGTGGTCGCGATGAAAGGTGCGCCCGACCTTCCAGGTCACGCCTTTTGCGACCGACTGTTCACCAACGCCAAGGCGATCCAGAATTTCAAGGGATCTTTTCGACCAGCAGATGGCGCGGCTGCCTACCGAGACCACATTGTTGTCGTCCAGAACCACACAAGCCACGCCATGATTGGCCAGTTCCACCGCCAGCGCCAGACCGATCGGCCCCGCCCCCACGATGGCAACCTTGTGGCGCGGTTCGGAGGCGGTCAGACCGGGAGGGGCAACATAATCGAAGGGTTTGTAGTTAATGGCCATAAGGTTCCACATCCCCTTCCGGTTCGTCCCGGTTGACACACTGGCGGTCTGACCAGATGGCCGCGCCGCCCCGAGAAAGAGCGCGGAGCAAGCCAGTTACCGCGATCAATCCGGCGCCTTCGGTCACGACAGGCCGCGAAACCAAGACGGACGCCCGCCCGGGCCCGCCGACGGAAATCCCGACGCTGAACCAGACATCGCCCGGCGTCGGCACGGAAACATCAGGCTTTTCCACGCTTTAACCTTGAAGCTCTTCCCACATCTGGCGGTCGCGCTCGGCGGTCCAGATGCGGGGTGTGTCGATCCCGCGGGCTTCATCGAAGGCGCGGGCGACGTTGAAGGGCAGGCAGTGTTCGTAAATCGCGAAATCGCTGAACTTGGGGTCGCAGGCGGCGCGCACGGCGTCCCATGCCTCTTTCAGACTGCCGCCGCGCGCAGCCACACGGGCAGCGGGGCGATAGGTGCTGTCGACGAAATCCGCCGTGGCGGCCAGGGCCTTGGCCACCATGTCACGGCCCATGATCGCATCTCCACGCCCCGGCGCGATGGCGACAGGGTCAAAGGAAGCGATGTTGGCCAGCGTCTGCGGCCAGTCGGCGAAATGACCGTCGCCGCAATAGCAGGCCGAGTGATATTCGACGATGTCGCCGGTGAACATCACGTCGGCATCTGGCACCCAGACCACGGCGTCTCCGGCCGTATGGGCGCGGCCAAGGTGCATGATGTCGACCCGCCTGCGACCCAGATAGACCGTCAGGCTGTCGGAAAAGGTGGTGGTGGGCCAGGTCAGCCCGGGAATTTCCTCGTGGCCCAGAAACAGGCGCGGGAAACGGCCGAATTCCGATTCCCAGTCTTCAGCGCCGCGTTCGGCGACCATGCCGCGCGCCCGGTCGGACATGATGATTTCGCGCGCCCCATAGGCGCTGGCCCCTAACACCCGCACGGCGTGATAATGCGTCAGCACGACATGGCTGATCGGCTTGTCGGTGACGTCCCGGATGCAGTCGATGACCTTGCGGGCCAGACGGGGTGTCGCCTGCGCTTCGACGACCATCACCGTCTCGTCGCCAATGATGACGCCAGTGTTGGGGTCGCCTTCGGCAGTGAAGGCGTAAAGTCCGCCCCCAATTTCGGTGAAGCTGGTCTTTTTCTCGGACAGATCACCCTGAGATGCGAATGCCTTGGCCATTATTTTGTCCTCGCATAGGGGTCTGCAAGTGCAGGGATTACCTGACCCGAACACTCTCCAAACCCGATTAGGTATCCATCGCCCCGGGCATGGCCGCGCAGGGTAAGTGTATCATTGTCTTCGATAAAGCTGCGTGTCCCGCCGGCCACTTCAAAGGGTTCCTTGCCGCCCCAGGACAGTTCCATCAGACTGCCGCGGTTGCCTTTTTCGGGGCCCGAGATCGTGCCCGAGCCCAGAAGGTCGCCGACATTCATCGCGCATCCCGAGGTGGTGTGATGGGCAAGTTGCTGGGCGGCGGAATAGTAAAGTTCGGCAGAGTTGGTGCGCGCGATGACCGTTTCCGCAGCCCCTTGCGGGCCAAGGGCGACTTCAAGCGCGATATCGTACAGCATCGGGCCCGGTTCGCGGAGATAGGGCAGCAAGGGGATTTCGCGCGGCGGGGTAGAGGTTCGGAACGGCTCCAGCGCGGCCTTCATCACGATCCAGGGGCTGATGGTGGTGGCGGTGGCCTTGGCTTGAAAGGGGCCAAGGGGTTGATATTCCCACCCTTGAACGTCGCGGGCCGACCAGTCGTTCAGCAACACATAGCCAAAGATCATCGCATCGGCTTCTGCAACGGTGACGGGCTGGCCATGGGTCGAAGGCTGGCCCACAATCGCCCCGATTTCCAGTTCGATGTCGAAACGGCGCGACGGTTGAAAGGCCGGCATGGCGTGGTCGGGGCTTTTGACCTGACCCCAGGGGCGACGCACCGGGGTGCCCGAAACCACAACCGACGATGCCCGCCCGTTATAGCCGATGGGGATGTGCAACCAGTTGGGTGGCAAGGCATTTTCCGCCCCGCGCATCATGGTGCCGACGTTTGTCGCATGGTGCTTTCCGGCGTAGAAGTCGGTGTATTCGGCGACCAGAAACGGCATGTGCAGCGCAATTCTGCCGCGGTCGATCAGATAGGGCGCGATCTGTTCACGCATAGGTGAACGGGCATTCAGAAACAGGGCAACCTGATCGCGCAGGCTGGCCCAGACCGCGGGTCCGGCCTCCATCACCTCGTTCCAGAACGGCACATCCAGATAGGGACCCCCGTCAAGGAGCAACAGGCCGTCTTCTTCCAGCGCGCTGACGTCCAGAACGAAATCGCCGATGGCCATGCCACAGCGCGGCTCTTCATCCGCTTGCGAAAAGACGCCGCAGGGCAGGTTGTTCAGCGGGAAATCAGCGGTGGGAAGGTTCGCGCTTTCAACCCAGGATTTCTGCAAGGTCATAGGGGTATCTCCAGTCCGTCCCTGGCCACGATCACCGGCCCCTTGTAGTGGACCTTGGCCCTTGCCAGCCAGTTGGCATCGGTAAAGGCCGGGTCATCGACGGGCACAAGATGGTTCAGTACCAGCTTGCCCACGGCGGCGGCCCCGGCGATGCGGCCGACATCGTCGATCATCGTATGCGCGGCGGTCAGGTGGTGCCGCAGTCTTTCACCGCCCCCGGTCCGGAGCAGGATAGCGTCGATGCCTTCGGGAAGCAGGGCCTCGTGCACCAGAACATCCGAGCCCCGGGCGAAATCGGCAAGGGGGGGGTGGTAAGCGGTGTCGCCGGAAAAGGTGATGACCTTCGATCCTTCGAAACGATAGGCGAGGGCCGTGTCGACCGGGGGGTGGTTGACCTTCAAGGCGCGCACGACAAGACCCTCGAAGGGGATGTCGCCCTGGGTCACACTGTACAGGTTTACCAAGGAAGCCAGTGGAATGCGGCCATCGTCGATCACACGCAGGTGGATATCATAGCTCATCGCGTGCAGAAATCCCGCCCAGTAGGCTTCGATCCCGGGTGGGCCGTAAACATGAACCGGTGTGCGTAATCCGGAAACCCAGGCAGTGTGGATCAACCCGCCAAGTTCCAGAACATGGTCGGAATGCAGGTGAGTGATGAAGATGGCGGAGAGATCCCGCAGGGTCACTCCGGCCTGAACCAAGCCTCGGGTCACCCCTAACCCTGCGTCGATGACAATGTGGTGGCCGTCCAGATCCAGCAGGGACGACGACGGCATGGCGCTGCCGGCCTGCAACGAAGGCCCACCCTTGACCCCCAGGGTCACGATCCGGTTGATGGCTGTGGTCACTTGACCCCCGGCGTGCCGTCGAATTTCTTGTCCAGGTCGGCCCAGCAATCAAGGTAGTCGTCCTGCAAGGGGGCCTCTTTGGCGGCAAAATGGGTCAGGTGTTGGGGAAAGCGGGTTTCGAACATGAAGGACATGGTTTCTTTCAGCTTTTCTGCCTTCAGATCGGCATTTGACGCGCCCTCGAAGGCTGCCTTGTCGGGCCCGTGCGGCAGCATCATGTTGTGCAGGCTCATCCCGCCCGGAACAAATCCCTTGGGTTTCGCGTCATAGACCCCGTAGATGTTGCCCATCAGTTCGGACATGATGTTCTTGTGATACCATGGCGGGCGGAAGGTGTTTTCGGCCACCATCCAGCGGTCGCGGAACAGCACGAAGTCGATGTTCGCCGTGCCTTCAACGCCCGAAGGCGCGGTCAGAACGGTAAAGATCGACGGATCGGGGTGATCAAACAGGATCGCGCCGACCGGGCAGTAGGTTTTCAGGTCATATTTGCACGGCGCGTAGTTGCCGTGCCAGGCCACCACGTCCAGCGGGCTGTGGCCGATCCGCGTGACGTGGAACTGCCCGCACCATTTCACGGTGACGGTCGACGGCGCATCGCGGTCTTCATAGGCCGCGACCGGGGTCTTGAAATCGCGCGGATTGGCCATGCAGTTGGCGCCGATGGGGCCACGGCCGGGCAATTGAAACTTTTGCCCGTAGTTTTCGCAGACAAAGCCGCGCGCCGGGCCCTCCAGCACTTCGACCCGGTAAACCAGACCGCGCGGGATCACGGCGATTTCCTGGGGTTCGACGTCGATAAGGCCCAACTCGGTGCAAAACCGCAGCCGGCCCTCTTGCGGGACCACCAGAATCTCGCTGTCGGCCGAATAGAAATAGGCATCGACCATGCTGTCGGTGACAAGATAGATGTGGCTGGCCATGCCGACCTGGGTGTTCACATCGCCCGCCGTCGTCATGGTGCGCATGCCCGTCAGCCAGGTCAGGCTTTGCCCCGAATGGGCCACCGGGTCCCACCGGTACTGGCCCAGGGATATGACGTCGGGGACTATATTGGGGGCCGATTTCCAATAGGGCAGGTCGATCTTTGCAAACCGGTGCGTGTGTTTGACCGAGGGGCGGATGCGGTAGCACCAGGTGCGTTCGTTCTGGTGGCTGGGCGCTGTAAAGGCGGTGCCGGACAGTTGTTCGCCGTAAAGTCCGTAACTGACCTTCTGCGGAGAGTTCATGCCCTGTGGCAGGGCCCCAGGCAGCGCCTCGGTTTCAAAGTCGTTGCCAAAACCGGGCATGTAGCCTTCGTGCGGGCCGGTCGGTGAGACGGCGCGGATCATTCCTGCGGGCAGGCTGTGCGAGGTCATGGGCGGCTCCGATTCGCAAGATTGTTGCAAATGTAACGATCAGGATGCGGCAAATCAATCCCAAGGCTTGGACTCATCCAAAAAAATGGGATCGTCGTGCGGGTCAGGCGCGCGCGGCGTCGGCGGCCTTGCGCAAAGCGGCGATATTTGTGCCGTAGACCTGCGGATTTTCGACCGATCCACCCGAAAACACCGCAGAACCCGCGACCAGAACATCTGCCCCGGCCTTAACCACAAGGGGTGCGGTTTCCACGGTCACGCCGCCGTCAATTTCGATCTGAATCGGGCGGTCACCGATCATTTTGCGCAGGGCGCGGATCTTGTCCAGTTGCGAGGCGATGAATTTCTGCCCACCAAAACCGGGGTTCACGGTCATCACGCAAATCAGGTCGGTCAGATCCAGAAGGTGGGCAACCGCGTCGATCCCGGTGCCGGGATTGATCGCCAGACCCGCCTTGGCGCCGGTGGCGCGAATGGCTTGCAAGGTGCGGTGAATGTGCGGGCCTGCTTCGAGATGGGCCGAAATCACGTCGGCCCCGGCCTCGGCATAGGCGTTGATAAAGGCATCGACGGGCGAGATCATCAGGTGAACGTCCATCACCGTCTTGATATGCGGGCGGATCGCCTTGCACAGGGCGGGACCAAAGGTCAGGTTCGGCACGAAATGGTTGTCCATCACGTCGACATGTACCCAATCGGCACCCTGCGCCTCGATCGCGCGAATCTCGGCGCCGAAGTTGGCGAAATCGGCGGACAGGATCGACGGGGCGATCTTGATGCTGCGGGAAGGGATCATTGGGCGCCTCGGCTGAGTTCCCTTGCTTTGGCGCGGAACCCGCCCGGTGGTCAAGGGTGATTGCGCCTAGACCAGCGTCACGACCGCATCGGCCAGCCCGGAAATCGACACCTTGCAGGTCTGCCCGCGCAGGATCGGCCCCACACCGGCGGGGGTGCCGGTCATCACCAGATCGCCGGGCGCAAGGGTGACGAGTTTGGACAGGTGCGACAGCAGGGCGGGCACGGACCAGATCATGTCGGACAGGCGGGCGTCCTGACGCTCCACTCCGTCGACTTGTGCCGTGATGCGGGCGTCGGGGAAAGCCTGGCCCGGCAGGGGCGTGATCGCACCGATGACGGCGGAATGGTCAAATCCTTTGGCCATGTCCCACGGTCGCCGCGCGGCCTTGGCGGCGGCCTGCAGATCCCGGCGGGTCAGGTCGTTGCCGCTGGCATAGCCGAAAACGCAGGCCAATGCCTGCGATTCGGTCAGACCGGCGCCGCCCTGCGAGAGGGCAACCACCAGTTCCGCCTCAAAGTGCAGGTCGGTGGTTGCGGGGGGATAGGGCAGGGTAGCACCACTGTGCACCAGCGCCGTGGCGGGTTTTTGAAAGAAGAAAGGCGGTTCGGCATCGGGGTCGTGGCCCATTTCGCGGGCATGATCGGCATAGTTGCGCCCGACACAATAGATGCGGCGCACCGGGAACCCGGCCCCAAGGCCGACCACGGGCAATCGGGGTTGCGGTTGGGGGGCAAAGGCCCAGGTCATGATCCGATCGTCTGGCATTCAACCTGACGTGCCGCCAGCTTGCGACAGGCAAGGGTGGCTTCTTCCTGCGTCAGGCCCATGACATTGGCTTCAAAGCCGCCCTTCTTCTGCACGACCTTGCGCAGGCCCAGCGCCAGGGTGGTGCTTTCGCGCAACTGGACTTGCAGGATCGCGCGTTCAGCCTCGTAGGACGAGCCGTAACGCCCGACGTTGATGCCGAACTGCCGCCCGCCCGAAGACGAGACACGGGTGACAACCTCGGGTTCGGAGGTCGCGGCGGGTGCGGGTTCCAGGGTGATCGCGGCAACCTGGACCACGTCGTCCAGAACGGTGGCTTCGGCGGGCGCCTGCGCCACGGCCACTTCGGGTTCGACCGCCGCGGCGGCGTTGTCGTAGATCGGCTTGTTGCGCTTGGGCGGGCGTGGGGCGGCGGCAAGTTGAACCGGCTGCGCGGCTACGGACGCGCTGATCATCAGGCCCTGCGGCTCTTCGGCACCGGCAATCTCGACGCCTGCTTCGGCCAGCGCGGCGGCAATTCCCGCAGTATCGACCAGGGGTGCTGCGTCGCTCGCCAGGGCGACTTCGGTGCCGGAGGCTTCGGGCACCGAAAGCAGGCTGGCGGCATTGGCGGCGACCTCGTCCGAGATCGCCTCGGCAGGGGTTTCCGTTCCGTCCGCAAGGGCCAACTCCAGGGGCGGCGCTGCACCGGCCAGGGCTGCCGCCTGATATTCCAGCGTGCCGGGTTCAGCGGGCGGGGCGGTCGCCTCGGCCAGGGCATTTTCGATGCCGGGCTGCAATGAGGCAACCATGCCTTCAGCAGCGACGGCGTCTTCCAGGCTGGGCCGGGCGATGGGACGCGGCGAGGTGGCGGGGTTCATCGCGACCCGGATCGTCTTGCCCGCTCCGCCTTCAACTTCGGGCAGGGATTCGTCGATCTGGCTGACCAGCAACTCATCGTCGGCCCCGTCCAGCACCGGGGCGTCGGGCACCCTGGTCTGCGCATTGCGCGGCGCTTTTGCAAAGCCGAGGTCCAGCAGCTTGGCCATCTTGGCGTTGCGGTCGGCGGTGGATTTGCCGCCGAAAACCGTCGCGATGATTCTTACCCCGTCCCGTTCGGCACTGGCGGTCAGGTTGAACCCGGCCGCGTCGGTATAGCCGGTCTTGATGCCGTCCGCGCCCTTGTAGGCATCCAGAAACCGCCGGTTGGTGTTGTTGACCGTCGCCAGACCGGCATCGGTCGAGCGGCGCGAGAAGATGTTGTAGTACTGCGGAAAGTCGTAAAACAGCCGCCGCCCCATGATGGACATGTCATGCGCGGTCGAAAGGTGGCCTTTGGCGGTCAGGCCGTTGGCGTTCTTGAAGGTGGTATTCTTCATCCCCAGGGCCTTGGCGGTCTTGGTCATGCGGGCCCCGAACGCGACTGCATCGCCCCCGATGGCATCGCCGATCGCGGCGGCAGCATCGTTGGCCGATTTCACGGCGGCGGCGCGGATCAGATAGCGCAGCGCGATCTTCTGCCCGGCTTTCAGCCCCAGACGCGACGGAGGCATCGCGGCGGCGCTGGCCGATACGGTGATCATGGTGTCCAGGGACAGATTGCCACGCTCGATCTCTTGAAAGGCGATGTACAGCGTCATCATCTTGGTCAGGGACGCCGGGTGCAGGCGGGTGTCGGCGTTTTCGGAAAACAGCGTCTCGCCGGTGCGGGCGTCCATCACATGCGCCGCATAGGGAACCGCGCCGGCCTGCTGAGGATGAGAGCAGGCGCTGATCAGGCCAAACCCGAAAAGCAGCACAAAATACCGGGCATAACGCCACACTAGGTTTGCCAATCTACCTGCCTCGTCTGTCCGCGCCGCGATTTTTATGCGGTCGCCATTGCTGCCTTGAGCGAAGCCTAACACAGGCCATGATCCCGGAAAACCCCTTGGTTTCAAGGGGTTTCAACGCGCGGCTTATCTGCCGCAGGTAAGCGGTCCCATCAAGATGTAGAATGAAATGCCCGGACTTTCGCTATCTATGGTGTGGCCTCCAGCCCCGCCACAAGCGCACCCAGCCCGCCCAGGCTTTGCAGGACATGAAACCGGGGCTGGTTTTGCGGCGCATCGGCGGCTTCCAGCGCCCAGGTCACATCCTGGGGGACATGCACGCCATGCCCCCCCAACGCGATCACCGGAAGGACATCGGACTTCAGCGAATTGCCGATCATCATGGCGGCTTCGGGGCGGTGGCCATAGCGGGTGAAGATGGAACGATAGGCGGCAGGCGACTTGTCGGACACGATCTCGACCCCGTTAAAAAGGTCGCCCAGACCCGACTGGGCCACCTTGCGTTCCTGATCCAGAAGGTCGCCTTTGGTGATCAGCAGCACCTGGTGGGTCCGGGCCATTTCTTGCACGGCATCGCGGGCATGGGGCAAGAGTTCAACCGGATGTTCCAGCATCTCGCGCCCGGCCGACAGAATCTCGGCGATGACCCGGGCATCGACGCGGCCCTGCGTCACCTCGATGGCCGTTTCGATCATCGACAGCATGAAGCCTTTGACGC